>NZ_NTRO01000073.1:0-14797 GCF_002560575.1 Bacillus sp. AFS023182
CGACTTTCATAATATAACATTTCTTAATTAATTCGTCAACTTCTTTTTTCTTTCGTTGTTGACGACGCTTATTAATTTACCATATTAACAATTAATAAGTCAACACTCTTTTTCATTTTTTTAAAAAATAAATGCCAAAATGCTTCTCATCCTGGCATTATATATAATTTAATGATAACTAAAGCACAAATACCCGGTATTCCCAAAACGCTAGAAACAGAAGCTGTACCTATATTAATTGGAATATGAAAACCAAAGTATGTTCCAATCACATTAACGGCAAACAACAACACTACACCTATCATTACTTTAACAAACATCTTGCCTATGACTTGTAATGGTCTCATCGAAGCGCCAAAAATCAGCAAAACAAATATCAAAGTTAGGATTCCACCAATAACGAATGTAGAGTTCATTTTCTCCCTCCTTATATAACTTATACATTCTATATGTATGGGACAAGGAAACAAAAAATGCCGTTCAATTATATAAAAAGACCCTGGTTACAAAACCAGGATCTTTACCATCGCTCCATTTTTACCGGACGCCTCTTTGCTTCTTTTAGCAAGAAAAAGTATTTCGCTTCTGCTAATTTCAAAGAACACAGCACATCTTGGGATGGTTCAACACTTTGTTCTACCATCCTTTTTTGACGTAGCCACTCATTCTTCACTTTTTCTAATAAGGCTATTAACTTATCATCATATTCTTTTCGCAACTTTCCCTTTTTTTGAAAAAACATTTTGATTTCTCCTCTTATACTTCTCTACGACCTTCTAAAGCCTTCGATAACGTTACTTCATCCGCATATTCTAAATCTCCACCAACGGGAAGACCATGCGCAATACGAGTCACTTTAATACCTGTCGGTTTTAAGAGGCGGGAAATATACATCGCTGTAGCTTCCCCTTCAATATTTGGGTTTGTTGCTAAAATAACTTCTTGTACAGTTTCATCCTGTAATCTTTTTAACAATTGCGGAATATTAATATCCTCTGGACCAATTCCCTCCATTGGCGAAATTGCACCACGAAGCACATGATAGACACCTTGATATTCTTTCATTTTTTCCATTGCGATTACATCTTTTGCTTCTTGCACAACACAAACAACTGATTGGTCACGATGTGAATCATCGCAAATATAACAAGGGTCACGATCTGTAATATGTCCACAAACTGAACAATATGTTAAATTTCGCTTTGCATTTACGAGTGATTTAGCAAAGTCTAGTACGTCATCTTCTTTCATATCTAGTACAAAGAATGCCAATCGAACAGCCGTTTTCGGGCCAATTCCCGGCAACTTCATAAAGCTATCTATGAGCTTTGAAATCGGTTCTGGATAATGCATGATTCAATATCCTCCTACTAGAACATTCCACCTGGTAAGTTTAAACCTTTTGTGAATTGCCCCATTGTAGAGTTTGAAAGTTCCTCAGCTTGCTTAATTGCATCATTTGTTGCAGCTAATACAAGATCTTGTAACATTTCAATATCTTCTGGATCTACAACTTCTTCTTTAATTTTCACATCAAGAATTTGCTTGTGGCCATTTGCAATAACCGTAACCATTCCGCCACCTGCTGTACCCTCAACTGTTTTTTCACCAAGTTCCTCTTGTGCTTTCGCCATTTGCTTTTGCATCTTTTGCATTTGCTTCATCATGTTATTCATATTTCCCATTCCGCCACGCATCATAATAAATTCCTCCTAGTTATTGTTATTCTTTTATTTCAATAAGTTGTTGCCCTACTAATTTTACCGCCTCATCTACGAGGGGATCTACTTTTTGTTCTGCAGCTTCTTCTGAATTTCCACCTTCACGCTGTAAAAATTCCTCTCGTATTTTCCCCCACTCACTCTTTGGAATTGCAATCATGTTTAACCTTTTACTAAGCAATTCAAAGAGAATCTGCTCTACAGTATCCATCGCATCACGATTTTCACTTGCCATTTTGCAATGTATCTCATATTGGAAAGCTAAAACATAAGAATCCTCAGAAGCTGCTACTGGTTCACTATTTTCTAATAATACAGCAAAAGCCACTTTGTTATAGGATTTAAGTCTTCCTAACAACTCACCCCATACACCTTTTAGCTGTTCTAAATTTTGGCGTTTTGCCTGCTTTAACACCTCATGTACACGACCAACAGGAATTTTCATATTCCCTGTCCGCACAGGTTTCGGTGCTGCACGTGTCTCTCTTACTTCCTGTCCTACACCAGCTGGTACTCCATTTTTCTTCACATGTTCCAATTCTTTTTCTAATTGTTGCATTCTGTTCATAATTGCTTGCAAACGATCCGCACCATTTGCTTGTACCATAAACTGCTGGCAAAGTTGTACCATAACAACCTCTAGGAAAATTCGCGGATGATTTGTCCACTTCATCTCCTGTTGCCCCTTACTAAGTGTATGAATAATTTCATAAATGATCTCAGGTTGCATCGCTTCACTTAGCATACGGAACTGTTCATCTACAATTACTCGTTCTAACATATGTTCTAATTGTGGTGAAGTTTGATATAAAAGCATATCACGATAATAGTAAATGAAGTCTTCCATAAAACGAACTGGGTCTTTTCCTTTACTCATCATATCATCAATAATACGCAACGCTCTTGATACATCATTCTCTCTTATACATTCTACAAGATTACCTAAATATTGTTGAGAAACAGAACCTGTTACCGCTAAGACGTCCTCAGTCGTAACAATCTCATCGCTATAAGAAATAGCCTGATCAATCAGACTAAGCGCATCACGCATGCCACCTTCAGCAGCACGTGCAACAATTTGCAACGCCTCATCTTCTACCTTTGTACCTTCATTTGTAACAACTGTCGCTAGTCTCTCTACAATGTCATGTACTGATATCTTTCGAAATTCGAAGCGTTGACAGCGTGAAATGATTGTAGGTGGAATTTTATGAGGCTCTGTTGTCGCCAAAATAAAGATAACATGTGATGGCGGCTCTTCTAATGTCTTTAACAGCGCATTAAAAGCCCCCATAGAAAGCATGTGAACCTCATCGATAATGTATACTTTATATCTCACTGCACTTGGGGCATACTTTACTTTATCTCTTATATCTCGAATTTCATCTACACCGTTATTTGAAGCCGCATCAATTTCTAATACATCCGAAATAGACCCTTTTGTAATGCCTAAACACGCAGGACATTCATTACAAGGTTCAGCTACTGGAGCATGCTCACAGTTAATTGCCTTTGCAAATACTTTTGCAATTGTCGTTTTACCTGTTCCTCTCGGGCCAGAAAACAAATAAGCATGCGAAGCTTTCTCCTGAAGAAGGGCATTCTGCAACGTTTTTGTTACGTGCTTTTGACCAACTACATCTTCAAACTTTTGCGGCCTCCATGTTCGGTATAACGCTTGGTATGACACGAAAATACGGCCTCCCTCAAAGGTTATTATCTTGTATATTATAACCCATTCTGTTTATAGATTCCAAAAGTTATTTTCTATGCAAAAAACCCACCTCTTTGTATGAGGTGGGTTTTGTATACATATATAACTGCCGTGCACCTTCTGTCGATTACGTACCATAAGCGTTACTTAAGCAGTTAGCTCGGTTCAGGCACTCCTGCGGCACACGAGAAGACCCGCTTATTGCTGCTTCCTTCCGGACCTGACAAGGTTCACGGGGTCCCGTTGCGCAGGACCCAAACGTCAACACCACTTACTTAAGGCAGGCCTTACAGCAACATAACCTCGAGAAGGGATTCGGCCTCGCTAGAGCGGATTGCGAGTACAGGGCACCGCTACCTCCCCGCTTAGCACGGCAAAGTTAAAACCAATATTCGGTTGCCTTATTGAAGGCATTATCAGTATAACTTGTTTCTTCATAAATTGCAAACCTGTTAACGAGCAATATTTTCATCCAATTTTTTCTTTTGCTCTTTTCTCTTTTTTCGCAGCCCCTTAAAAAAGTTTGTTAACAACGCTCCACACTCTTCTTCCATCACACCAGATACTACTTCACATTGATGATTAAAACGCTCATCGGTTAAAAGGTTCATTAACGTACCTGCACATCCGCCTTTTGGATCACTTGCACCATATACCACACGTTTTACACGCGATAAAACAAGTCCGCCTGCGCACATTGGGCATGGCTCTAATGTAACATATAGCGTAGCGTTTTCTAGGCGCCACGTACCTAACTTTTTGCAAGCTTCATCTATAGCTAATAACTCTGCATGAGCGATTGATCGTTGCTCTGTCTCCCTTAAATTATGAGCAACGCTGATCACTTCCCCATCTAGTACAATAACAGCTCCAATTGGAACTTCTTGAATTCCTTCAGCTTTCTTTGCTTCTTCTATTGCAAGCTGCATAAAATAAATGTCTTGTTCCATAATACAGTCCTCTCATTACGAATAAAGTATTATAACCCTTTACTCCTATATCAACCCATTTTGATTTTTGAGTATATAATCCCCTGCTAAGCAGAATAAAAATTGATCTCCACTCATTTTTTCCTTTCAGTTTCACCTGGCATGGGGCAGGAAAAGGATTTGATCACTTCTATGCAGGATTGCAACCTCTCTCCCGCTCTAAAAGAATGAGTCCATGCTTTTTTTCATTTATATTCATATACGTACTATTCAATTATCCTTCTCCTTACAGATACAGGATAACTTTCACACATTCAATCCAACCTAAAGAAAAGAAAGGGTGACTACATATGAAAAATACTGCACTGCTCATTATTGACATGATTAATGACTTCCAATTCTCACACGGGCCAATCCTTGCAAAAAAATGTCAAATAATTATAGAGCCCATCTTACAATTAAAACGAACAATGAAAATGAATGGTTATCCTGTTATTTATATTAACGATCATTACCAACTATGGAGAGCTGATATCGACCAACTTATTACTCATTGCACAAATAATTATAGCAAAAACATTATACAAGCAATTGCCCCCAGCACAGATGACTATGTTTTTATTAAACCACATTATTCGGCATTTTATGAAACTCCCTTAAATTCTTTATTAGGACATTTAAAGGTTGAAAAACTTATCATAACAGGGATTGCGGGAAACATATGCATCCTTTTTACAGCGAATGATGCTCATATGAGAAACTACACATTATATGTACCTCAAGATTGTACTGCTTCTAATTCTGATCAAGATAATAAACACGCTTTAAAAATAATGGAAACGACATTAAAGGCAAATATCATGCCCTCTCCTCAATTAAAATTTGAATAGCATGCGTCGATTTTCTAACTTTTTATGACAAATTAGTCCGCTTGCTTCCCTCTTATGCTACAATAATTCTGTTTTGTGCTTTTTATTTACAGGAAATTATGAATTGAAAGGAGGAAACAGCGTGACCGGAGTACCATTTATTACGGTTGAAGGACCAATCGGTGTTGGAAAAACTTCACTTGCGAAGGAAATTTCAACTCACATGCAACTCCATTTATTAAAAGAAATTGTTGATGAAAATCCTTTCTTAGGAAAGTTTTATGAAAACATTGAAGAATGGAGTTTTCAAACAGAAATGTTCTTTCTTTGCAATCGCTATAAACAATTGGAAGACATTAATATAAAATACTTGAATCAGCGTAAGCCAGTAGTAGCAGATTATCATATATTTAAAAATTTAATTTTTGCATCTCGCACATTAAAAGACGCTCAATATGACAAGTACATGCAAATTTATCGTATTCTTACGCAAGATATGCCCGTACCAAATGTCATTGTATATTTAACAGCAAGCCTAGAAACATTACAAAAACGGATCGCGATGCGTGGACGTGAATTTGAGAAAAACATGGATCCAAATTACTTACTACAACTTACCAAAGATTACGAAACGGCAATGGATGCCTTTAAAAAAGACCATCCTGATATTCCAGTGTTAAAATTCAATGGAGATAACATGGATTTCATTAAAAATAGTGAAGACTTGAATGTAATTTTATCCACTCTCCAAAATACACTCTCAAAGGGGACGAAATAGCAATGAATTTAAGGCAAAAGTATGATATACCAAATGATGCAGTAATTACAATTGCTGGTACAGTCGGAGTTGGTAAATCAACTATGACAACTGCACTGGCTAACGCTTTAGGTTACCGTACATCATTTGAAAAAGTAGATTCGAATCCATATTTAGATAAGTTCTATGGTGATTTCACACGCTGGAGCTTCCACTTACAAGTTTATTTTTTAGCAGAAAGATTTAAAGAACAAAAAAGAATCTTCGAATACGGCGGTGGCTTTGTACAAGATCGCTCTATCTATGAAGATACTGGTATTTTTGCAAAAATGCATCACGAAAAAGGAACAATGACGGAAACGGACTATGAAACATACAAAGGGTTGTTCGATGCAATGGTTATGACACCTTACTTCCCTCATCCAGACTTATTAATCTATTTAGAAGGTTCTTTTGATGATATTGTCAGTCGCATTCAAGAACGTGGTCGCCCAATGGAACAACAAACACCAATTGAGTATTGGCAAGAAATGCACGGGCGTTATGAAAATTGGATTAATAACTTTAACTCATGTCCAATCCTGCGTCTAAATATTAATGAATATGATATCTTAAAAGATGAAAGCTCGATTGAACCAATCATTAAGAAAATTGGACATTTTTTAAACCAAACACGTAAGCTTGTGAAATAAAAAACCCGTGCAGATGCACGGGTTTTTCCATTAACTTACTTCTTCTTTTTCGTTGGAGCAATAATTTCGCTCTCAGGTTTCCCAGCATTAATACGCTGACGAACGGTGCTTGTACTAATATCATATGCTTCAGCAATTTCTTTAACAGTCATTTCTTTTCCATTAATAATTGCTGTTAATACTTTACCAGTACGTTTTGGAGCTGCATCTTTTTCAGCAGTTTTTTTCGGTGCCTCTACTTTTTTCGCTTCTTTCTTCACATTACAAGTACAACCGCAAAGTTTACGGAATGTATCATCACTTATAATACGAGATACGTTTGCACCACTATTTAAAATTCTATTGTTCTTACAGACTGGGCATTGTACATAATATAAAGTTTTTCCATCTAGAGGAAATGTTTGTATAATAAGATCCATGTTGACTCCTTTCATATCTATGAAGATAATCATCGGAATATGAGTGTTTCATAAGGCCAAACTTCACCTTACATCATACTTTCTGATTGGCTTTAAAATAAAAACTCGTTACGTGTTGGTAACGAGTTCTCCAATCTCCACTTATATGCGCTGTTGTCAATTATATCTGGAGGAGGTAGAGGGATTCGAACCCCCGCGCGACTCTCGCCGCCTGTCGGTTTTCAAGACCGATCCCTTCAGCCAGACTTGGGTATACCTCCATATTGACATCCAATATAATATCAAAAGAAAAACAGTTAGTCAACCCTACCATCATAAATTATGAGGAAAGGAAAATGTTACTTTTCCTTTCCCTTCATGTTGCTACTGACAACACCTGGAATTACCAATCACTCATACCGATGAAAGTTTTAATTTATTTAATAACTGTTTTTCCTCCCATATAAGGGCGAAGAACTTCTGGAATTATAATTGTACCATCTTCTTGCTGGTAGTTTTCTAAAATCGCTGCAACTGTACGTCCAATTGCAAGTCCAGATCCATTTAGTGTATGAACAGGTTCTGGTTTAGCATTTGGTTCACGACGGAAACGAATATTCGCACGTCTTGCTTGGAAAGCTTCAAAGTTACTACAAGAAGAAATCTCACGATATGTTCCATAACTTGGAATCCATACTTCGATATCATATTTCTTCGCTGCTGTAAATCCTAAATCTCCTGTACACATGCTCATAACACGATATGGTAGACCTAATAATTGTAACACGCGTTCTGCATCATTTGTTAATTTTTCTAATTCTTCATAAGAATCTTCTGGTTTAACAAATTTCACAAGCTCAACTTTATTAAATTGATGCTGACGGATTAAACCACGTGTATCACGACCAGCTGAACCTGCTTCAGAACGGAAGCATGCACTAAATGCTGCATAACGAATTGGCAATTGGTCTGCACTTAAAATCTCATCACGATGCATATTTGTTACGGGTACTTCAGCTGTAGGAATCAAGAAATAGTCTTCACTTTCAATACGGAATGCATCTTCTTCAAATTTCGGGAGCTGCCCTGTCCCTGTCATGCTTGCCCGATTTACCATATATGGAGGCAACACTTCTTCATATCCATGTTCTTCTGTGTGAAGATCAAGCATAAAACTAATTAAAGCACGTTCTAACTTTGCACCTGCACCTTTAGAAAATACAAAGCGGCTTCCCGTTACTTTAGCAGCACGCTCGAAATCTAAAATCCCTAAGTCAGTTGCAAGATCCCAATGAGGTTTTGGTTCAAAATTAAATTCTTTTACTTCTCCCCAAGTACGAGCTACCACGTTATCATCTTCTGTGTCACCAATTGGCGCAGATTCATGAGGGATATTTGGGATAGAAAGCATTAATCTTTCTAAATCTTCTTCAACTGTACGCAGCTCATTATCAAAGTCTTTTACTTTTTCTCCTACTTCACGCATTTCTAAGATTAGCGCTTCTGCATCTTTCTTTTCACGCTTTAATACAGAAATTTGTTGAGATACTTCATTCCGCTTGCTTTTTAACTCTTCCGTTTGAACAAGCAACTCTCTTCTTCTTGTATCTAGTTCTTCGAAACGGCCGAAATCAGTTAAATCTTCGCCTCTATGCTGTAACTTTGCTTTTACTTCTTCAAAATTCGCACGTAAAAATTTAATATCAAGCATTATATATTCCTCCTTTTATTTTATAAAACACAAAAAACTCCCGTCCCTATAAAAAGGGACGGGAGTTAACCCGCGTTGCCACCCTAGTTGAAAGCAATGTTGCTTTCCTCTCAAGTAGAAATAACGACTCTTCACCGGAAATGTTTACTAATCATAAAGATATTCCACATTTCATTCCAGGATGGATTCACAAACTGTTTCTATCGGTTTCCACCAACCACCGACTCTCTATAAGAAACACCATTTGTTACTATTTCCTATCAACACGTTTATTTTATAAAATTGTTACCATCAATTTACTATAATCTTATACAAGTTGCAAGTTACTTATACAACTTTTTTCATTTTTTCTTCTTTCACCATTTGCACAAAATATGTTGTAACACGATGATCATCCGTTAACTCCGGATGGAAAGAAGCTGCTAAAAACGGTCCTTGTCTTACTGCTACCATTCGATCATTGTGCATAGAAAGAATTTCTACGTTGTCCCCTACACTTACAACGTATGGTGCACGAATAAATACACCAATAAAGTCTTCTCCTACACCTTTTATCGAAAGGGCAGCTTCGAAGCTATCCTTTTGGCGTCCAAACGCATTACGTTCAACTGTAATATCCATAGCACCGATATGAGATTCTTCATAACCAATAAGATTGTTTGCAAGTAAAATCATACCTGCACACGTACCAAACATTGGTTTACCAGATTTCGCAAATTCACGAAGTGGTTCCATAAAATCGTACTTATCAATAAGACGACGCATTGTTGTACTTTCGCCACCTGGCAAAATAAGACCATCAATTTCTTCAAGTTGTTCTATACGTTTTACAATTACAGCTTCTGCACCACTTGCTTCAACTGCTTTTACATGCTCACGAACAGCACCTTGAAGACCTAATACACCGACTTTAACCATTTCAAAATCTCCTTTAATTACCAACCGCGCTCTTGCATGCGTTGTTCTGGTAATAATGTTGAAATTTCGACACCTTTCATTGCAGTACCCAATCCTTTAGAAAGGCTTGCAATTAGTTCATAATCTTCGTAATGTGTCGTTGCTTCAACAATTGCACGTGCGAATTTTTCTGGGTTTTCTGATTTGAAGATACCAGATCCTACGAACACACCATCTGCACCAAGTTGCATCATTAATGCAGCATCTGCTGGCGTTGCTACACCACCTGCTGCAAAGTTTACAACTGGCAGACGACCAAGACGTTTAATTTCCAGTAATACTTCATATGGAGCACCAGTATTTTTTGCATATGTCATTAATTCGTCTTCACGTAGGTTCGCAACTTGACGGATTTCAGCGTTTACTTGACGCATATGTCGCACTGCTTCTACAATGTTTCCTGTTCCAGGCTCGCCTTTTGTACGAAGCATAGATGCGCCTTCTGCAATACGACGCGCTGCCTCTCCAATATCACGACATCCACATACAAATGGAACAGTGTAATCACGTTTATTTAAATGATATACTTCATCAGCTGGAGTTAATACTTCACTCTCATCAATGTAGTCTACCCCTAATGATTCTAGCACACGTGCTTCCACAAGGTGACCAATACGGCATTTTGCCATAACCGGAATTGATACAGCACCCATAACCTCTTCAACAATTGTTGGATCTGCCATACGTGCAACGCCACCTGCTGCACGAATATCTGCAGGAACGCGTTCTAGTGCCATAACTGCAACTGCGCCCGCTTCTTCTGCAATTTTTGCTTGCTCAGCGTTAACTACGTCCATGATAACGCCGCCTTTTTGCATTTCTGCCATTCCACGTTTTACACGTTCTGTCCCTGTTACATTTGTCATGTACAAAAACCCCCCTAGGTGAATTGCTTTTCCCCGTTAAAGGCGAAAATTAAGAATACTCTTACATTCTACCACTAACTATTAGAGGCTTGTCCACTACTTTTTCATAAAGTCGGTATGAAAAATGGAATAAAAAAAAGCTCCTACAATGAGGAGCTCTTAAAACCAACCTTTTACTGTGTCAACAGCACTATTCCAAATTCCACTAAAGAAAGAGCCAACGCCACGCATAGAGCGTGTAAACCAGTTTGCTTTTTCTACTTCTGATTTTGTAACAAGATCTACTTGTAATGATTTACCTGATAAAAATCCAGGGTCATTATTATCTTTAGGGGATACAACCATTTGACCAAGTGTTGTACCTTTTTTAATTGGTGCTTCTTTTTCTTTACCTGTATCTTTAAATTCTGTTTTATATACATCTTTACTTCCTTTTGGTATCGGAAGTGTAACAGCTTGTTTCGTTTGTAATGCAACATCTTTATCTTTTGCATTTTCTACTCGTACAGTTTCATGCCCTTTTATTGCAGAACCTTTTGGATACACTTTTTTCACATCGAAGTTTGTAAAGCCATAATCAAATAATTTTTTTGTTTCGTCAAAACGTGCTGTATGAGAATTTGTTTTAATAACGACAGAAATTAAACGCATACCATTTCTTTCCGCTGTACCTGTAAAACAATCTCCAGCTTCTGGAGTAGATCCTGTTTTCAAGCCATCTACACCTTCATATTCCTTAACTAGTCCTTTTAGCATCCAGTTCCAGTTATCCATTTTAACAGGATATTTTCCACCTTCTTGGAACACTTTTTTCGGAATTTTCGCTGTATCTAATACTTTAGGGAAATCTTGAATTAGACGTTGCGCTAAAATCGCGACCTCTCTCGCAGACATTTTATTTTCTTCATCCGGTGTTGTGCCTTCAGGATGGTGTCCTTTTAAATCATGGTTTGTTAAGCCTGTAGAGTTTACGAATTTATAATTTTTTAATCCAAACTCTTTCGCCTTATCATTCATCATTTTTACAAAGTCTACTTCTTTACCTGCAGCTGCTTCTGCTAAAGCAATCGTTGCACCATTTGCAGAATAGATTGCCATTGCCTCATATAACTCTTTTACCGTATAAGAGCCACCATTTTCTAATGGAACGTTTGATAATGAGCGATCTTGTGAAATCTTATGTGCATATTCAGAAACTGTTACCTTTTGGTCCCACTTAAGTTTCCCTTTAGCCACCGACTCATTAATTAAGTATTCACTCATCATTTTCGTCATACTAGCAATTGCTAATAATTCATCTGCATTTTTTTGATACAAAATTTTCCCTGAATTTGCTTCTACTAAAATTGCTGCTCCTGCTTCAACGTTTAAAGCAGCACCCGTTTCTGCTGATGCACTGCCATATGTAACAAACATGCTGCAAAATAGTGTAAGCACTGTTACCATTGCAATGAATCGCTTGCAAAACATACCTTTCACTTCTGTTACCCCCAATATCTTTGTACTCACATAACCGTTATTCTAACATAATCAAAAAAAAATAGACAGAGATATCAAATCTCCATCTATTTACATATAAGACATTATAAAGAGTAATTTGGAGCCTCTTTTGTAATTTGTACGTGATGCGGGTGACTCTCACGTAAACCAGCACCTGACATACGAATGAATTGTGCATTCTCGCGTAAAAATTCTAAGTCATTTGCTCCACAATATCCCATACCTGCACGTAATCCACCAACTAATTGGTGAACTGTATCAGCTAGAGGTCCCTTAAATGGTACACGGCCTTCGATACCTTCTGGAACAAGTTTTTTGTTTCCTTCTTGGAAATAACGATCTTTACTTCCTTTTTCCATCGCTCCAACAGAACCCATACCGCGATATACTTTAAATTGGCGACCTTGGTAAATTTCAGTTTCTCCTGGGCTTTCAGCTACACCAGCAAACATACTACCAAGCATTACAACGTTTGCTCCTGCTGCTAAAGCTTTTACCATATCTCCAGAGTATTTAATACCACCGTCAGCAATAACTGGGATACCGTGTTTACGAGCTTCTGTCGCACAATCATATACTGCTGTTAATTGCGGTACACCAACACCAGCTACAACACGTGTTGTACAGATAGAACCTGGTCCAATACCAACTTTGATAACATTTGCACCTGCTTCAATTAATGCGCGTGTTGCTTCAGCTGTGGCAACGTTACCTGCAATAATGTTCAATGTCGGATACTTTGCACGAACTTCTTTTACTTTCTCAATAACACCTTGAGAATGTCCGTGAGCTGTATCAAGTACAATTACGTCTACATTTGCTTTTACTAATGCATCGATACGAAGAATAGCATCTGCAGTTACACCAACTGCTGCTCCAACTAATAAACGACCTTGTTTATCTTTTGCAGAGTTTGGAAACTCAATTACTTTTTCAATATCTTTAATAGTGATAAGCCCTTGTAATACACCGCTATTATCAAGAAGAGGGAGCTTTTCAATTTTGTATTTCTGTAGGATCTTTTCAGCTTCTTCTAGTGTTGTACCAACTGGAGCTGTAATCAATTGTTCCTTTGTCATCACATCGGAAATTTTGATGGAATAATCTTGGATAAAACGCATATCACGGTTTGTAATAATACCAACTAATTTTTGCTCTTCTAAATTATTTACAATTGGTACACCTGAGATACGATATTTTCCCATAAGATGTTCTGCATCATATACTTGATGTTCTGGAGTTAAAAAGAAAGGATCTGAGATAACGCCGCTTTCAGAGCGTTTTACTTTATCAACCTGCTCAGCTTGTTGCTCGATAGACATATTCTTATGAATAATCCCTAGACCGCCTTGACGCGCCATTGCAATAGCCATATCAGCTTCTGTTACTGTATCCATCCCTGCGCTAATTAAAGGAATGTTTAACTGCAAGCTTTCGGATAGAACTGTTTTAACACTCACTTCTCTTGGCAATACATCTGACTTCGCTGGTACAAGTAATACATCATCGAATGTCAAACCTTCTTTAACAAATTTAGATTCCCACATAATTGTTCCCCCCATGATACCAGAAATTATTATTAGTAGCTTAACAATTGGTTAAAATACTGTCAAGAACGTACATATATGTTAGAATTTTTAGACAATAAAAGGAGCGTAATATATGCATCATCCATCTTATACTTGGCAGCAATTAAGTTTCTTTTTTTCATCCCAACATGTACAGCGTTATCTTGCCCGCTGTTATGAAAAATTACCAATTGAAAACGCTGAAAAGAAAAGTTTCGAGAATTGCTATCCTTTCATTTATTATTTGGAACACGGAAAAAGTTATTATGAATTATGTAAAACTGCACCTTTCTCTATTCAACCTATGTTGTTATTTTACGGGATGAGTCAACTTTTAAAAGCATGTTTATTAACCGTTGATCCAAACTATCCAGAATCAACAACCGTCTTAGCTCATGGAGTTACAACGCGTAAACGAAAAAAACAAGGATACCAGTTTTTAGAGGATGAGGTTAAAGTACAGAAAAATGGATTATTCACTCATGTTGCAGAACGGATGTTTCACATGAAACACTTAGAGGCAGAAAAATTTATTATGCTAGAACTAATGGGGAAAATTCCTGAATTAAAAACCCTATTTCAACATAGTCAAAAAGAGAAAATATTATATAAAGTTAATGTGGTAGACGAACAGCATATTTCATTTTCCTCTGGCATACTTGATCGCTTACACATGACGCAAGAACGTTTTTCTCGTTACATAGAAACATCTTGTAAGCACCTCTTTATACAGTACATACCGAGTGAAGAGGCTGAATCTGATTTGTTATTTTCAGCTTCCTCTAAAACATGGAACCCTTTATACAGTACGCCATTTTCTTATGATTGCAATACCAGCACTTATTATTTGCCAATAACTAAAGATGTAAGAGATTGTAAATCACTCTTACCAGAACTACTCATACATTATTTATTACTCTACAATTTAAGTATGATTTCTCGCTACGAGACTGACTGGTGGTACGACTTATTAGGAAGCTACGCCTCTGAAGATTACCCATTTATTTATCAATTTTTAGGGGTTTCCGCAAAAAAAATCCCTTACTATGTTTTATTATTTTTACTAGGTCAACACTCTCCGATTTCTTAGGAAATAAAAAAGCACGAGTCAATTG
>NZ_NTRO01000074.1:0-37573 GCF_002560575.1 Bacillus sp. AFS023182
AGGGTTCACTTCATTTTTAGAGGGGTGTTTTGTTTTTGGGATGGTATTTGGTAATTAATTGGTTTGTATAAAAAGTGGGATAGCTAAATGCTAACCATAATAACAAACAATGAATAAGCATCTAAAAAGGCCTATTCATTGTTTATTACAAGTTCTTATAATAGGTTGAGGTCATTACTTTTTTCATTGCACTCTCCCCCTTTTTCTCCTTTACTTTGAACAACATTGGAGAAATTAAAATTCCAAACTATACCATCTGGCGAGCCAAGGTTAGCAGTTTTATAGCCTTCTCTAATTACTTCAATTTCAAAATTTCTACTACCACACTTCTTACAACTCCCTTTACACTTCCAATGCAAAAGGCATAGAACCACTGCCCCTTTGTTGTTTCCTCTTCAACTGTTCAAACAACTTCTCTACCGTCCCTATCCCCACATTTTCATACTTTGCAAGAATGACAAGTTCCTTTGGTAATTGTTCCACCGTTTCCATTTGATCTTCGTTTAGCTGTCTAAGAAGATTAGGAATTCCTGTGAATTCATCTGTAGTTAAGGGGATTCGAGAAAGCTCTTCTGTCACGACGATGTGGTCATCCTTATAGAAAAAGAATAACTCACCTGGACGTTCTATCATCAGTTTTCTACGAATTTTCTCTTCTTCAATAAATAATTTTAACTCTCTAAAAAAATTTTCATCATTTTTTTCATTATAACGTTTTACATGTTTATGTAATCCTTCAAGATTGTTTGGGAGTTCACTCATGATACGTGCCTGTTGCTCCGCGCCCAGTCTGATGAGAAACTTCTCTGAAATAGCAAACCGTTGAGGTAATAAGAACACATCACGTAAGAAATATGGAATTTCTAACTGTTGCTCTTTGTATTGTAGTGTACGAATCGTTGTAAAACCTGGATGTTCTGATTCAAGAGATGTACTTACAGGTAGCTCAGATATTTCCTTGTTTTCAGGCTCATCTTTCGGTTTCTTAATTGATGAAAGAAGTAAACTTTCCAAAACCTTAAGTCGTTCTTGGATTTCGTCAATTCCATAGGATTGTTTTAACTGCGGTGATGGATCTTGATAATCAGGAACCGTGCACTCTACAGGTCCATAGACCTCAACATACCATTTCACAATTCGATAAACGGATTCCCACGATAATAGTGCTTCTGAATAGCGAAACATCCGCGCATCATGTGCAGCCTGGTTTCCAATTTGGCAAACATGGTGAAGTGCATCACGAATTTCAGGAATCAAGTAACCGTTTTCATTAAGTAAATCAATACGTTCTTTCAAATTTGCACGCTGCTCATCTGGCAGTTTTTCTGCTCGGATTACTTGCTGTAATATATTTTCTACAAATATCCTTGTATGTGTGAGCATTGTGCGCGGGCTTTGAAAAATACTATGTTCTAATTCGCGCGCAACAAGAGCTAGCTCTTTTGAAATTGGTTCAGGGAATTGATAAAAATAGGATGGTTTGTCCATATAAAACTTCCCCCAGTTATGTAGTAATCTATGTATAATTTCATTTTATCATATAGGTAAGTCTTATTTTCTTAAAGTAACCAAATACGGCCTGCCACACTTGCGAGCATTCCTCATCCTTTTCAGAGAAATTGTCCGCAATGATTTTCTCCATCTTCACAAGCGAAGTATATAAATACTCAAACAAAGTCTTCTCCAGCGAACGAATCATCCTCTCAATCTCTACCATATAAACTTATGGTCCTCTTGATGCTGTAAAATATTATATCCACATGGAAAGTTTTTAAAATCTTTTTTAACTTGACTAGGTGCCACAATTTCCCCTGAGATGACTTTTTCTGCGTATTCAACTGATGTATTCATTAGTCAAGATCCTTTAGCAAAGTTAATAGTGGGTTAGCTTCCTGTACTACAGCTCCAATTTTTTCTCTTCTATCATTAATTTAGCCATTTCGTTACTTAATCGTAGTCGCTGACTAAGGAAGATATGCTAATACTTGAAGTATTAAAGGCGACTAACAGTGAAGAACAACTTATAGCTTTAACAACTTATAAAACGTATATGGAAGGATAACTACTATATATCATTAATAAACAGACTTCTAAAATTCCAGGAGTCTGTTTATTTTTTTGTATAAAAAGGAATCTCGCCACAGCTAGGCAAGATCCTTCACACAAGGTATAAAAAACTAAAGAAGGTTATAAAGCAATAAATTTAATAAAAAACTAGTTATACTACACAATTTTCAAAATTACACTTTAGACTTTTACTGTATTCCGGAATATCTAAAGTTATATTTAAATCATCTGTACCTAAGTACTTCAAATTCAAATAAATAGAATACAACTCCGCGTCTGATTTTGTTTCAGTAAAAATCACATGTAAATCAAAAGTCGGATACTCCTTTTTTAAATTCAAAATGGTATTCATAGCGTCTGCAATATCAACATCTACTTCTGACACAAAAAGATATTCATCCTCAAAAGTTATTACAAATAAGCCAGGTAGATTAGAGTGTTCATCTATAAAGGAAAAAACATCTCCATTCAAAACAAACAACTCGAATTTCGAAGAAGACTGGACATACTTTTGCAGAGGTAATAAACTCGTTCTTAAATTGTCTGGATCAATTTTCGCATAATCATCAGCTAAGTCACTTGCGTAATCTAAGAAAGCTTCAATATCAAAGTTTTCAGCTTTAGAATCGGCTTCTCTAAGTTTCCAAGTAAATGTCTCTGAAGGAAGTCTAATTCCACAATGTAAAAGAAGATCATCATACTTCGAAGTAACAGAGTGAATAAGATTAGCAAAATACAAAACTTTAACAATATGCAACTCGTTAAGACCCAAAGAACGACATAGCTTACGACAATAACCTGAATAAAAATCAGGATTATCCTTGAAATTATCATACCAATACTTACTCATTAATACTCCTCCATCTCTTATAATCACCGATAATATTTTAATATAATGATTTTGTATTGTAAATATCTAACTATACTCCCGTGTACCTAGTTTCCACTATCATCTAAAATAATGAATAAGTTTTAAACAACACTCTTTAATTAGAGTAGTTTTGTGTGATCCTTACAACTACTCTAAAATTATTTTAACTTTAACTAGAAGTAGGTGGTTTGTTTTACTTACCTTTATAAATACATAGTACTTATGTATCCCGCCCTCCTGTTCCATTGACAGGGTAGAGGTCGCTGATTCGAGGCCAATCGGGGTCAGCGACCTCGATACTCAAGGGGGGCTTTTTCCCCCTTTTCCAACAATTGAACAATATCTAATTCTTCTGTTATCCATAACCTACAATATCCAAACTTAATATTTATGAAAACTTGTTTCGAGACTTCCCCTCCTATATTTCATTTCTATAATTACACTAAAGAGTGTCCCTTAATTTTCCAATAAACTTTCTATGAAGTGTCTTCTATAGTAAACTATTAACATATCCAATTTACATATAATATTCTTTAACTACAAAATAGAAATTTTTTAATCTTTAAAGGAGAGAATCGAATGGGAACATCTAAAAGAAAATTATCCAGTGAAATCAAAAAACTTCTTAAGGAGCAACCGCTATCCAATATTAATGAAACCGCTCCCGAATTAACAAAGAAAATCTTAACAAAAAGAGCGCTTAACGAATGTTTTGATCAAGAAGAAACGCTTGATCATTCAATAAGAATGATTACTAGCCAATTTCTCTCTTTAAAATCCAACGGTTTTAAAGGTAAAACAAAAAAAGAACTAGTTTCTGATCCTATATCTCAACAAGAGTTTTTAGAAATGATACTGGATCTAATAGAAAGTTCATCGATTATTAAATCAAAAATACTAGAAAAATCATTAAAAATTGTTATGGGTAAATTCTTAAAGGTTGATGATTTTGATGCATATTCATTCGCACAAGTACTATTTTATGAAATTGTCTACCAAATTTTACTTGGGGAATTAATTGACAATATTAAAGATATTTATGAAGAAATCGAATACGATTTGATTCAAAATATGGTCAAAAATGTTGCAAATCAAATAATGAATAAATCAGTTTATTCTAAGGTTAATTTATTTATTGATCGCAAAATATCATTAACTGAAATTTCAGACGAAATAACCATCCAGACTTCTCAAGCAAGGTTTGGTGAATTTTAATGCAATCCGAAATTGAATTTTTCTCTAATCTACACACTAGCCTTCTAGAGAATGTTAATTTTGATTATAAAGAAAAAAGCACTATAGTTATAGATCTGGTAACTATTATGGGAGCTATTTATTGTAAAGATATTAATACCTACAAGACAAACGATAAGCCTAGATTTATTGAATTGACTATTCCTGTTTTTAACCTTCAAATTTGGTCAGAAAATGTTAAACATATTGAAGAATTGGTCAAATGGGTCTCTGAAGATACTATTAACATAACTTTTATAGATACTTCTGTTAAATCTGAGGGCTATATGAATAGTTTAATTCCTGGGACTAGTAATGATGTAACACTTTTTTCAGGTGGATTAGATTCTTTTGCAGGAGCATATCACAATCACAAAAACAATATAAAAAGTGATTATCTTGGTTTTATTAACAAAGGTGAAGAAAAAACAAAACAATTAGATGTTGCTAAGTTCTACCGACAAATATTTGATGATGCAACCGAAATTATTTTAATAGATAAACCGATTTCAAAGAAAAAAACGTTTATTCAGTCAACAAGATCATTATTGTATCTAGCCCTAGCAACTGCTAAAGCACACTTTAATTCCTCAAAAAACGTATACTTATATGAGAATGGTATACTTTCCCTAAATCCAGAAATAAAAAATAGATATACAACTAAGACTACTCATCCCAAAACCATGTTTATGTTTAAGGCATTATTGGAAAAGCTAAGTATAAATATTAAAATTAATCATCCGTTCTTATTCAGGACAAAAGGAGAAATTACAAATGATATGAATGAGGAATTTAAAACAGCAATTAAACATACTTTTACATGTGGGCAAGGGCGGTCACATCCCGAAAGATCACATTCCGGACAATGTGGTATTTGTATACCTTGTGTTTTAAGAAAAATTTCACTAGCTGCTTATGACAATGAAAAGTATGATGTAGATTATGAATACCCCTATGATGCGAAAATTGTAAATGTGAAAGAAGATCTCTACAGGAAAGATTATACAAGTAACTTAAATTACTTCAAAAATTATTACGAGCTAATTAAAACTAATCAAATTTATTTTGAAGTTCATGTTAGAGAGAAATATTATGAGGCAGATTCTAATTTTAGAATGAGCAATCAGAAAATGTTTTATAAGTTTGCTCAGGAATATGAAAGGTTTATGGAAAAGTATGTTCCTTATTGATACCCATGTTCATATTGATCATTATCCTGAACCTCAGAAAATTGCTCAGGAATATGAAAAGTTAAAAATCTATACTTTGTTTGTAACTAACTTACCTGAATTGTTTAATAAACAATTCAAAGCATTTCAAGGATTTAAATACGTGCGATTATGCATTGGTTTTCATCCTCAAGTCGCAAGTGAGTATAGTTTTAATGAATCTCTGTTTAACAAATTAGTTCATAATACCAAATATATAGGCGAAGTTGGACTAGATTTTTACAATGAGCATGTTGAAGTTAAAAATAGGCAAATAAAGACTTTTGAGTATATTACTTCTCCTTCATTTAACAAAGGAAGAATTTATACAATTCATTCCAGATATGCAGAAGATACTGTCTTAAAAATTCTTATAGATAATAAAGTGAAACATGCTATTTTTCACTGGTATAGTGGAAAGTTGTCTACACTAGAAAAAATAGTCGATAACGGATATTATTTCTCATTGAACCCTAAAATGCTAATTAGTAAAAGTGGACAAAAAATTATTGAAAGAGTGCCTACTAACCGTATTCTTTTTGAGACAGACGGTCCTTTTGCAAGATATAATAAAAAAATAATTTACCCTTCTTCATTAGCTGAAATTTATTCTGATTTTGATAAGGTTATCCCTTCATTTAAAGAGCACGTTTATAGGAATTTTAGACGATTATTAATTGAAAAAGATTTATATAACGACATGAAACAAGGANNTCCTTGTTTCATGTCGTTATTCATTTTTCTAGGTTGCTACTAAAATATCCACTAACATAAAAACTTTTTCATTGTATATTTTATAAAAGATTTACCGTTATTTATGATGCGGTTCACCATAATGTCACAATAAGTGATTTTTTAGTTATTGTTTTACCACTAAAAATACCAATTATTTAATTAAGTTATAACTTTATAATACACTGTACCATTGCCTAAAAAATACTGCTAAAACTCTATCTCATCAATTCCGTGCAATATTTTGCTTGTTGCTTATCTCCTGGACAACAATGCCCAAACCGTGGACACCTACATTCTTCTAATTCCATATCTGGTTCCTCAAGGGCATCCTCTGGTATTCCAATAGCTATCTCTTCTAAAAATTGATTCCTTATTTCTTCTGGTTTGTCATCATAAGCACCTTTATCAAACATTTCCCTTAGAAAAGCACTCCTGTTTTCATAATACTTTTTCGTCAATGGTGGCAAAGGCATGTGTTCAATACAGTGTTCCCAAGGACAGAATAACCCTTGAATATGAAATGATTCATTTATTTCAAAAACCTCAATGTATCCTAGGTGATTTGAAATCCCCCTTGATAAACACAAATAGTGTAAGAAACAGGAATCAAAAAAGTCAAAATCTTTTAGGTTGTATTTTTTAGTTGCATACATATATTTTTTTGTATCATCTAGATTCCCTTCTATTAAATGTTTACTTAATAGGTAATCCACAAGTTTAAAACTTGATTTTAGATCAGGATCATTAAACGAAAATGGGAAACCGAATCTTTCTATAGCCCATAGTGCATCTAACTTTTCATCTCCCAAATTTAATAAAATAGAGCACTTTGGAGATATTAAGTTACTAGTTTTTAAAAATTCAACATGATAACCCCATTTAAATATGTCTTCATATAGGACTTCACTTGACTGGTCATACTGTTGCTCCATATCATGTTTATAGTACTTGGCCAAGATTCCATGTAATTCTTTTTTCCTCTCTATAGTTAACATGTCAATTAGCAGGATTCTAATTGAATCGTGTATATCGTAATAACCATTTTTATGAACAACAATACTCTTTCTCTTAAGATCCTCAAGGAGATACTTTGGATTAATAAATGAATTTAATACTTGTTTAACTTCTTCTTCAGTAAATGGATAATTAAATACAGAAATTGATAATGCTATATCTTGTTCTTCCTTGCCTAAATTTGAAAACACCTTATTAAATAAATATTTATTGGAGGTTTCAACACTTAACTCTTCTAAGTCTGATAACTCCTTTCTACTAATTTCATTTTTAGGTAATAACTGCTTTAGAAAGGTAACAGAAACAGGATAGCCGCCGACTAAATTATGAAAATAATAGATATCTTCCTCATTATAATTATCACTTTTTTCTTTTAATATTTCCAAAGTATCCTTAAATAAAAATCCAATTAAATGATATTCATAAACTTTTTTTGTACGGATATCAACTTTGTTATATGAATTTAAACCTTCTATTTTAGAGACAATTAGTGCACCTTTCAATTTTATGTTAATAATATTTTCAAATAAATCTTCAATGAAATCAGATACCTCTGTACTAGCTTTATCGATGCTATCAATAAATAAAAATATTTCCTCGTTTTCTAGTATATTAATAACCCTTGGAATTCTTTCTACTATTTCACAAGAATTAAGGATATTAGCTTCATGTAAAATATTATGAGTACAAAGAAAATTTGAAATCTGTTCAAGTATATTTGAAACAGTATACATCTTATTAAGCTCAAGCCAAAATACTTTCTCATTATTCCGGATGAAATTTCCAGCGATTTTTGCCATTAAGGTTGTTTTACCAATCCCACTAATCCCCTTTATTACAATCTTTTTTATATCTTTTATAGCCATTTCTATCCTGTTAATATCATCTTTCCTGCCTCGAAATTCATTCGTATTAGGGATATTTAACCACTTTTTCATTGGGATTTTCAGCCCAATTACTTCTAATTGTCTTTTTATATCAATTATTTTGTTAACTTTGCATTCTTGAGAAAGTTGAAATATATACTCCCAAATAGATCTATATATATTATCTGCAGAATCAGATAATATAAAATCCGTCGACTTTAACAAGTTTATACAATACTCTTTAACTACCATGCCGGGTAATGAACTATCAACAGATGTATAAGATTGAGTTAAAATAGAAGTTTTCTTTATTAACCCTTTTATTTTTTCTATGGTAAGCAGTTTCGAAGAGAACTTTTTTAACAATTCATCTTTAGGTATTTCGCTATTTAATAAACATCTTTTTAATTCAGCAACATCTTTATTACCCGCTCCATCAGACACAAAAGTAAAATATACCCCTTCGTTATCCTTATTTTGAAATTTTAAAAAAACATCCCTTAATTCACTTGCTGTCCAAGTATAACCTTCCGCTTTTTTCTTAATTTGTATGTACTCACTTGTCCCATCTTTTTTATAGATATTCATATCTTCTTCACGCTCGGTTAAACTTTCAAATTGTATGCTTTCAATAGAATCATATTCATTAAGCAATACTTCTAGTAATTTTAATACTGAATAAGAAACTTGATAATCTATACCTCTTAAATTATCTACACCACTCATGGAATCTACTCCTTTATGTCCCCTAATTTTTCAATTAATAATGATAATTTAATTATGAAGAATTAAAAATTAAATTTCCATACTTTTCTATTTTTTATTCAAAAAACACTATCAGTAAATGATAGTGTTTAGCATTCTTTTTTATTTATGATATGATTCACCGTGGTAAATCTAAATGCTTTTTTATATCACTCCGATACATATTCAATTACAGAATTATAAGCGCTATTCCATATTTTTCTTGACCTTTTTCCCAAACATTGGGGACTTTCATTAAATCAGATTCTGAACCTGATAAAACTTGTTCAATTGTGTTTATTCCTGTATCAATCAATAAACTTTTTTGATAGTCAATTAAATCTAATTGACTTAAAGATTTTTGTAAAATTATATTAATAATTGTTTCTCCGCCTTGATAATCTGCTATACCATTTATCTTACTTAAATCAAGATATTCAGGAGCATCTCTACGGATACAAAAAAAGAGGTTTGGCGGCTATATTCTTCTTTCAATGCTCTATCATTATTTTTATTTATTGTATCTGGTACTACAACATCTTCTATAAAGTCTCTATCCCAATTAACTAGAGGCTTAATATTGTTATATAAATCAGCGGTTTTCGTATGTTCGGACCAAATATCACTACGATAGAAGTTTTTAATTGTTTCATTGACTGTATTTGTTTTTAAACCCGTTTTAAATTCATTTGTAGCAGAAAATACACTTTTTAATAATAGTCTTGGATTCCCTGATGAAGCATATATCAGATGATTTAAAAATTGACCAGTTTTAAGAAGTTTTTCAAAGCTTTCTTCTTTCATTTGTTTTTCTAGTATTTCTCTCATATTTTTTATAAATGAATCATTTAAAATATCTCTGTTTATAGTTTTCAATTCTGCATCATGGAAAGGTTGAAAAGTTCCATATGAAGTTAAACGTTAAACCTGGATAAACAGCTGCTTTACATGAAATATAAGGACTTCTTAAATCTCTAAATAGAGTAAAAAATTGTCTGAACAACATATATTTATGGTGATGGGGTATCGCCGATTTGGAAAGCGAAATAAAGAAGTACTGAAAAGTCAATTTCAATATGAAAAAGAAACAGATATATTCGCCTGTCCAATGGGATGTATTTTAGCGTATGCGACAATGGATCGTGAAGGCTATCGTCAGTATAAATCTAATCCAGCAGATTATGTGGTTTGCCCATTACGTAACCGCGAAACAAAAACAGAAAGTCATTACACATCATATTTAGGAAGAATATAAAGATATAGTGAGGGCTAATAAGAGAACCAATACAGGAGAAAAATTATATAAAGTGTGTTGTTCAACTATTGAACGAAGTTTTGCGGATGCCAAAGAACTACATGGTTATCGATACGCTCGGTTTCGAGGACTGAAGTCTGTCCAAGTGCAGGCTTATCTCAACGCAGCTTGCCAGAATATGAAAAAAATAGCCCTTCACCTGACCAGAAACGGTCAGGTGAAGAGCTATTTTTTCGTGTTTTTCACACATTGAAACTTCAATTCTTTCTAGAGTGTCCTGAAATAAATTATTCTCCTTACTCTTTCCCATCACTACGTAAAATTATCAAAATTGAATGTACGTTCTCGTTTTATGTTATACAAGCTGAAGTAATACAAATACAATCCATTTAAAAGCCCCATAATACAGCGTTGATTATAACTTACTTTACAATACATTTTACTTTTACTATTAAAAACACAGAGAGATATTACACTTTTTCAAAACTAGAACTGCAACTTTCATTTCTCTCCGAATTCCGCTCTATTAAAAATGATTCCAACTCCTTATCACAACAATAAATATAACAACCCTTCATCCCACGAGTCATAAGAGTCTTATATGTATTTTTAACAAGAGTAATTAGCGGGTCAACTTGACCTTTTTTCTGTTTAGCTGGCTTTGCCCCTTTATCTTTAAACTCATCTCTTCTAACAATAAGAGAGTTTGTTTTTTTGTCATAACCTAAATCCTTACCAATTATGACACCAACATAATCCATTTCTAGGCCTTGTACCGTGTGGATACATCCAATTTGATAAGCACATTCTGGGTGTATCGCCCAATCAATTCGATTTGGATCATTCCATGGCAGTGCAAAATTATGCTCCTCAATTACTACATCATCTACCAACTCTTTCATTTTTGCATTTTTTGTCCATTCCCAAGCATAACCAGCTAATAATCTTCCACCACGTTTCTCAATAATCTCCTTTTTTAATTTATGCGGATCTGATATGATTTTAAAATCAAAGTCCCCTTCAAGCACTACATTATTATTTTCATCACCAAAAATACTGTCTAACCACTCAATATAGTTACCTGACCCTGAACAACGATATTGGGAATCTAATTCTACAATATGAACTTCTGCATCAAGTTTAACTGCTTCTTCCTTAAGCAATGCCACACTTCCAATATCTTTTTTGGAGATTTTTTGAGAGTCATCAATGAAGAAAACACTTATTTTTGAAGATCTTATAATTTGTGTAGCTTGGTTTTCTCCTTCAATCTTCTTTTTCATATGTCCGTGTTCTTTTAAACGATGTGCTTCATCACAAATTAACACATCGAAATAATTTTCTGGTGCTTCAACATAAGAAGCAGAACCTTTAAATAAATCTCTTACTTCTATAAATCCCGATGTACCAACCATTTTTTTTCGGAGTACTTCTCGGAAAGCCTGGTTCGGTGTAATGTACTCTACATAAGCATTTGTCTTTAACATATGACTCATTACATTTAATCCAATTACTGATTTCCCTGTTCCTGGGCCACCTTTAATTAAAATAACTTGCTTTTGATCTTTTTTTGTTTTCATTTGATTATACATACTAATAATTTTTTCATAAGCAACTTTTTGCTCATCTAGTAAGATAAATTCTTCATTTCCTTGAATTAAAGAACTAACAGTTTCTACTAGTTTTTTTGAAGGACGTATTTTACCTTTTTCAATAGCATTAGCAATTTTTTCACCGTTCCCATTAGAAACCAACTTACTTATATCCTTAGCTAAATCTCTATCATCAAATTGAAAATATATAGGAGATTCTTCAATATAACTGTTATATCTTTCATCTAGTAAAGGCTCTTCTTTTTTATTCATAATATAATTGTGTAAGTATGCACAGGAATGAAGGTTAATAGCCGATTCGTCATATAAAGATTCATTAAAATTTTGTAGAAACCTTTTATATGAAGAAGCTTGATAGGAAGGATGCACTGTCTCACGTTCACGCCCACCTAGAAATGTTTGAACAATCCCATCTCCTTCAGCAGCTTTTGCTTTTTCCCACTGTTTCAACTCAACAATCAATGCATTATCTTTTCCCTTTTCATCTTGACCAGTAATAAGGAAATCGATTCTCTTCTCTGTAGAAGGTAGTTTATATTCTAGCAATATATGCGTATCTTCCTTTAAATCCACATCACGTAGTACTCTTACCATTTGTGGAAGAGACCTTTCCCATGACCTTAATTCACTGTCTGAGACAACTTTATTCATTTTATTTAGTACATTTTCTCGTAATACATATCCAATCTGTTTCTCATAAATATGGTTCAAAAAGTCACTAGCTGTCTCATTATAAATAATCATTCAACAGCTCCTCCTCTTCTTTGAGGAACCGGATATTTCTTTGCATTCTTCTCTAACTTTTTAAGAACTTCTTCCTCTAAGTCTACTTCCATTTTATCAGCCATTTGAATTAGATATATAAACACATCAGCCATCTCTTCTTTTATATTTTGTCGCGACCTAGCAAGTGCTTCTTCACTACTTCTCCATTGAAAATTTTCAAGTAACTCATTTGCTTCCAACGAAATTGAAATGGCCAAATCTTTCTCATCATGATATTGCTTCCAATCTCTTTGATCACGAAATTCTAAAATTTTTTCATACACCTTTTTCAACATACACTCTTCCCTTCTACAATCCAAACAAATTTATATTATATTTTACCAATTGGAAAAACTTATAAAAAGAATAAAGCTTTATTCTTTTTATAAGTGAATACTATTCACCTTCACCTAAATTAGCTCTAACGCTCCCTACTACAAAATAGGTACGTATTACTATCTATGTAAACACTCCAAAACTTCCTTAAACAACACCGAAGAATTCCTCACAACCAAATCCAAAGGCAACTCTTTAAGCACATCCCCTTTTTCAACCATCACATTCCCCTGCTCATAATCAATCCTGATTTGAACATCTCGAACATAATAACTCTGAATAGAAGACGCCTCATCCAAATTAAAGTCATCCAACTCAACTTTCACCTGTTTAGTAAATCGGTGCAACGTTTTCCAAAGAACTCGCTCTTCTTTTGTTTTCATAAACAATTCAGGAAGCTCTTGCACTTCTTTTAAAAGAGACATACTTGTTAACATATATGTTTGAATTCCATATCCCACTGGACGAATAAGATGATCGAGTTTTTTCCATGGCTCTAGTTCAAAACAAACATAATCATTTATTTCATCACTAGATAATGAATCCTCCCTGTTTATATGGATATCTTTAATTTTTGCGACATATTGAACGCCACCGTTTTCTCCATACCACTTTTTCGGTGCATATAAGGCTATGTATTTCGATTCTTGCCAGCCTGGTTTTAATTGTGAGACAGGAATTTGATATAAGCCTTCTTTCATATATGTTTCATAATCTTTTTCTATTTTCACGCTACCGACTAGTACCTTTTCATCTAAAGAGGATCTCCATTCTTCTTTTGTTCCTCTTGGAAGGATCCCTTCTCTTATAATCTCTTCTGGGCTCTTTTCGATTAGATGATCGAGAAATTGTTCTACTAGTGTTGTTCCGTTTGGTAAGAATGGGAATCCACCAATGTTTACTTTTTCAATGCTTTTATAAAAAGGATGGTGCTCATATTCTTCCTCTTGATTCCATGGGAATAATACATAAGCTCCATAGGCTGTTCTTTCAAACGGTCCACCTTGATCTACTACTAATGCGTCACGGTATCGATGCATCGTGTTAATGTCTTCTTCCATTGGACCTGGTGTTCCATACTGTCTTTCATAATGGGAACCATTTTTAGCAAAATCGATTCGGTATTTGGCGTCAAAAATGTATTGATATTGATAGTCTTTTCCTTTTTTCTCAATCGCCAGCATTGTATCCGGCTTTTGAGTAACCGTTGGTAATGCTTTGTTTCTTTTTTGAAAATAAAGTTCAATCACTTCATCTGTTGCAGGGTGCCTAAATATTCTTTTTGCAGCTTTACTTTCATCAAGTGTCACATATAATCCATCTTGCCGAACTTTAATGATATCTTGATCCACTGTTACATATTTGTTAGATAAAATTTGTCCGAGCTTTAAATATGTCCAATACTCGTATAACCTCGCAACATCTTTAACAGACATTCTAAAAATTTGTCCCCTTAGCGTTAGTCCCCTCGATAGCATAAGAAAAATTTGATACGCGTCTCTATAACCAGATGCCATTTGAATAACAAGAGAAAAGATGGAACGATCCAGTTTTCCGATCTCATTCCAAAACGGATCATTCAACTCGTTTTTCATTCGAGATTTCATTTTTCTTACGTTTTGAATCAAATCATCGTCAATTGGCAAACTCTTAAATCCAGAATCCTTTTCCAAAGATTTAAGTAAATCATCGATTTTATGTATCACTCTCTGAACCATCCACTTAACAAAACGATTTTCCAATGTATCATACGATACTTCCTTATAAGCTGTAATTCCTTTCGATGGAATCATGTTTGCTCCTACTTCTTGAAACAAGTGGGATCTTTTTCGTAAGTAATTCATTCCAACAGAATCCAGCCTATGAATCTTCTCTCCTTGTACAAGCTGATGTCGAGTAGTAAGTGTATGGTGCGGTTGCCTTTTAATATGAGAAATTGCCTTCATAAATCTATGAAAAGAGTCATTTAAAATTCGATAAAACTCACTTTTAGATGGATTAGTTGCATAGATTGTTGATGCTCCTAAGTAAGTTCTTTTCAATAAATGAAATGCCAAATTATAAATTTCATCGTTCACTTCTTCCAATAGCGCTCGATAGTCATCTTTATAATCGAGCTTTGATGGAAAAATTTCTAATGTAACTGTTAGTAAGGGCTTTTTATCATTTCGAATTTCAAATGTTGTATAACCTACTTCATTTGGAAATGAGAGATTGCCCATTAATAGTTTCAATGAACCCATTTGAGTAGAGCTGATTGACTTTCGAAGAGATGGATGTTCATGGTAAAAAGACAATTCTTGATCATTTTTAGGAACGACAACGAGCTGATAACTCCTATTCTCGAAAAAGATAGGGGGGTGCTCGGTTAATTCGCTAAGCTTTTGTAACTGAGCATCATATACCATGATAGAATCACTTGTTCCAGACACATGAAAATGCATCATCTCATCTGAGGCAATGGATTGATGTTTTCTTAAGCTCTCATATTTTTCATGATAGGGATTCCCTTTGATAGTCAATGACAAATCCGCTGTTTCAATCTTAACTAGCTCTATATCACTGTTAGATCCAGAAAGAGGTGAAGCCATCATACTCGAACCCCCTTAACATATGAGACAGCTTTTTAGCAGAACGAGGATACTTCGCATAAGACATCATATCTTCATTATCAAACTCTTGATTTGTACATAGCGTATATAATTTCTTTAATGCCTCTTCTGTTCTCCCATCGCTCCCTGCAATACGCGGTAAGATTTTTTGATATATTTGATAGTCTAACGCCTCGTCAAACGATAATAGTTCACTTTTTTCATTGTAAGCCATGTAAAAACAAATTTCGTCACGTATCCGGTACCCAACTTGTGCTCCAATCGGTTCAAGAATTTCATTCATTTTAATTAAAATATGAGATATTTTCTTCACGAGATCTTTATTGAGCTGAAAGCATTCTTTCAAATGAAGAAACGTGGCTGTCAAGGAATGATTAGAAACACGCTTTGCCTGTACTTCTTTTGTATCCATTAAAAACTCAAAGGAATCTAACTTCACTTGATTAAATTCAATCGTATTTGCACGATCGAGTACTTTTTTACTTAACGGATGTGTTGTTTCATCCATGTTGACAGTTCCAATGACATACACATTTGACGGAATCGTAATTCGTTTCCCGACAATCGATTCTGGAAGAACAGCCGATGTAACAATCTCTCTCCCTTCCCATTTTCGGCTTTCAATAACACTTAGAAAATCACTGAAATAGTACTCTACACGTGCTAGATTCATCTCATCGAGCACAACAAAATAAGGTTTATCCGGAGTTTCTGACGCTTTTTCAAGAACTTGAATTAACGGTCTTTCCTGAAATTCACCTTGAATATTCACGTAGCCAAGTAAATCAGAGCTATCGCTCCAATCAGGGCGCACAGGAATAAGCGTGAACTGTCCATTTTCCTCAGTTGCCCCTAAGCTTTCAGCAAACCACTGAACAATCTTTGTTTTCCCTGTACCTGAAATACCAGACAAAATAACAAAGGGCTTCGTTTTTAAAGAAAGGAGAAAGTTAACAATATCTTGCTTATCGTAATAGAAACCTTTGCTTTTCATATAGGAAGATACATGATCTACAATTTCCTTCCCATTCAAATCCATTTCTTTTTTCTCCTCATGAATCACTGCACGATTAGTTCCTTTCTCTCTAAAGGCAATGTATCCCTCATAATAGCGAAGCATTTCTTTTAAATCTTCCACTAATTCTGCTTCACTTGGCATTTGTTCAACATCATATGGAATGTATGCAGCTGTAGAGTTGGCATATCCCTTCGCTTTTGGACTTGTACCAAGGAAAATATCATCATCTTTTTTTATTTTTTTAGACATTTGTATATGTTGTCGGATCTCAGACTTAATCTTTTCCATTTCCTCTTTAGAAGTTTCAGTTACTCCTTGTGCCATTGTTAAATATAATTGCTTCATATCTTCCCTAAATAAATAAACGATATAATACCCTCTCTGCGTCGATGTCGTAACGTCTTTATTCATGATAGCAAGCCATGGCACAGCGGCCCAATTCCCTTGTCCAACTGAGCCCGTAACAACGTACTGATTATGATCGATAAAAGATAAACGAGTTACCTCCGTTGTCATTTCATTTCGAACAACTGAACCAAGTTTATGACCTGCAAATTTTTCTGTTCTTGCTTTTAAATACTCATGCATAACAGTTAAAAACTTTTCACGTAAATTACTATTCATATTACCGCCCTTTTCACTATTCTCTTTTAAATATCGTTCAACTGGATCCCATTTATCGTTAATTAATCCTACCTTCTCAAGCCACATTAGCAAGTTATGAGTACGTTCCTTTGCTACTGACTCAACCATTAAATTATCCCCTCGTGAATTTCGGACAACCGTCATTCCTAAATTCACTAAAGCCTCTTTCTTCTCATGGTTTGAATAGCTATATAAGAGATCAAGTATAAATAGGGCAATTTGAAAATATTCCTGTTTCAAAATCAAATTGCGAATAAAAGCATCCTTATTTTTTGATTCAATATATTCATTTAATAGAGCCTGATTAATCTCATGAGCTTCATCCAAAAAGCCCAACAATCTCAAATCTTGTCGTCCACGAGATTTCACTCTATATAAATTCCCATCAATTTGGTTACTAAGATCTTTCGGATCATATGTATTATCTATTACCTCTTCTAAAAAAGTGATCACTTTATGATATTGCTTACATGGCAGATCATCTGTTTGAAATTCTTTGAATGTAATAGCCTTCGAATTATTAATCGTTGTTACATTTACAAAAGGTAATTCTGCAAATAATGATATAAGAAAAGCATTATGCTCCTCTTCTTGTACAAAATCGCTACTATTTATCACTCGAATATTTATGAATTTTTCCCATGCTTGTTGAAGAGATTCATAAGTTACACTAAAGCGTGAAATTTTCTCCGATCCTTTTGCACGTAAGGATTCTCTTTCAGCATATATCTCTTTATCACCTACCTTTGTGATCCAATTAGAATCTCTATCGATATCGGTAATTTGCTTCATGACTTTAGCAAATTCAATAATTGTTGTATCCAGCATTTTTATCCCCCATAACGACAATTAATTACAATTACTGTTATTTTATCAAACTATCATAAAAGAACAAAAACATTCGAATAGAACCATATCCTAGCGTAGGGATTTTTGGTTATATGGTAAAATCAATTTATAATTTGTATTTATTATCCATAGAAGGAGTGGCTTCATGCTGAACATTGACAAGTATGCTCCAAGAAAAATATTTAAAAATAATCGAAAAAAGTATCTTTTTGATCCGATAAGAAAGAAGCTTATTCTACAAACACCAGAGGAGATAGTTAGACAAAAGTTTGTCCAATATCTAATTTCAGAAAAAAATGTACCAAAAGATATGATTGAGTTAGAAGTACCCATGTCGTATTTTGTTCCAAAGGCAAAAGGGAGGGCAGACATTATAGTCTACACCTTAGAACATAACAATCGTGTTCCAATTTTAATAGTCGAATGTAAATCGCAAAATACTCCGTTGATAGATGACGTATTTGATCAAGTATATAACTATGAAGAAATTCTATATGCTAACACTGTAGCAGTCACTAACGGTGTTGAACTTTTTGTTGAGGCCTGGAGTGAAAAATCCAAGTGTTACATGCCGTTAGAAGAATTACCTAATTACATAGATTTAGTTAATGCGAATAATTTTAAATACATTACTAATGAGTCCTTTGTTTATCAAAAAAGGAAATTTGAAGATTTCACTCAAAAGGATGTTATTGATTTTTATAAAGGGCATTTTGGGGGAATTACAAATGAAAACTTATATTCCTTTATTATTAATCTTAATGAATTACTTTGGGATGACACTGTGAAAATTCCATACAAAGAGCTTTATGGAGTAAAGTATCTAGAAGATGTTGGTATAAGATATACAAAATTCGGGAACGTAGCAGGATATGATTGGACTGGCGAATACCGTTCGATAATAGTTGAGGATAAAAAAGGAGACCATCAAATAGTTAGCCTAGCAATATTAGGAGGATATCTAATTGTCGCCATTGACAATGATAAATACAGTCATAATTCATTACAATTGTTTATTCAGGATTTTGTTAAAGTAAATGGACATTTCATTGAAATACTTCATAACGGGAGGCTTACTTTAGGTAAGAGTGTCATGGTTAAATTTTCTGAAGTTCTAGAGTTTATTGAGAAAAAGGAACCTAATTTGCTGAACAATGATAGAAAAATAGAATTGGGTAAATTAGATAACTCAAGACAATTTGATTGGAATCAGGAAGATGTTAGAGAATTCATTGGCCGATTAATCAAATATGCATTGATAAGGGATGAATTTAGAGATTACAAGAGACAAAAATTAAAGAAACGCAATAGGAAAATAAAACGTTGTTAATGAAAAAGATTTATTGCCTTTACTTTAACCAGCTACCATCAATTACAAATATATTAAATACCATTTAACACTTTCAAAAATAAAAAAGAGAACAAAACTGTTCTCTTCTTTTAAACAATTGCCAAGTACATCCCCTGCACTTGGCAATCCACTTCTATATATGAACCTCTTTCTTAGCAATATCCGTTAGCAGTTTTATAACACTTTGACATTCTCCATCATTGAACAACTCACTCATTGCGTGTAGTACTGCATCTTCATCTGACCAATCATCAACGTTACATGTACTCGTATAAATCCGTGTATAAGCTGCCTCCGGATTTTTAGCCCTTGCACTTATTTTTATCCCTTTACTCTCTAGCATTGTTAATAAGGATATTCTTTTATGAGATTCTAACGGCCCAACTTCTATTATGAACTTCAATCGGTTGTCTTTTAAACGTTCAAACCACATAACGACACCGTTATTGAACCACCAATTCCATTTCGGTACACCAAATTGTTCTTCAAGTAAACGGAACTCTGGCATAATGAATGATGGAAGTCTATGATGGATATTGTAAAATTCTTCTTGAAAACCTTGGTGATGAACGAATAATTGAAACGCATTCGTTAAAGTATCCACTTCCATTTGATTACGCTCTACTTCAACAATTTCAGAAGAAGGTGTCTCTTCTCCATATATAAGAGCTTCTATCGTTTCCGATATCGCTTCAACTACTTTGTTAAAATCATTACTGTTATACATTTCATTCATGACACGAAGAATCTCATCTTGATCTGCCCAATCACTTATCTTTTCATACCCTGCATAAATTCTTGTATACATGGATCCAGATTCTTTAGATTTCCCTTTAATATTGATTCCGTTTTCTTCTAACTTACATAATAACTTTAATCTCTGTTTGTATTCTAATGGCCCAACTTCGATAATCAGTTTCATGCGCCCATCTGCTTTTCTTTCAAACCATGTAATAAGGGCATTATTTAGCCACCACTCATGAGTTGGGGTGCCGACAACATCATCAAGTTGTCTCCATTCTGGGAAAATAAAAGACGGAATGCGAATATGTTCATGATAACAGTCAGTCTGAATTTGATTTTGATTTACAAATTGTAAAAATGCCTCTCTCATGACACTATTTCCTGCCTCATGTATAAAGGTGAGAGTTTCAGCATAATTCATATAGATTTGGCGAAGGTCTTCTTTCTCTTCCGCACTTAAACCTTTCACCGCATCTAATAAATTATTATTAGCAAACTTTCCGGCTACTTTCCCATCACCGCTTAGACATAGAAAATCAACAGCATCTTTATGATTTTTATATATAGTTAGCGCAAGTTCAATATCTTCCTCATCACGAACAAGTTCGCCTTCTAATATATCAATATAATAGGAAAGAAAATCTTTAATCGTACTAGACGTATATTCACTGTTAATTTCGAGTTGCCCTTTTAATATATTTAATATATCTCCATAATCTAAAATAAAATATTCTTTATGACTTGGTGCACTACCATCTAAACTTAAAAATATTGGAATCATTGTATAACCTTCATATTTACTATTAACAAAATCTAAGTAATTTTGTAATTGTCCATCTGATTCTGATGACTTATATTTATTTTCAATGATAATTACGATCTTTTGTGATTCTGATATTGCTAAAATATCAATTCGCTTATTTTTACTTGTTTGTACTTCACGAAAAACTTCCAAATCTTGAAGTGACTGCTTATGTAATTTAATAAAATTATACTCACTAATTAAATCTTCATTTTCTATTTTTACAAACGTTTTAGACAGCAACTTATTTACAAAAAACGAACTTAAATGATGATTTCCATTTGGATCTAGTAACCAAGAAATCATGTTAGAATGCCTAATCTCAAACTTATCTACCTTTAATATTTTAAAAGGATTAAAACGATTAAACTTACTGTGCAACTTCTCAAACTCAATAGAATTATCTAAAAGCGATAAAATTTCAAAGTTGTAATCCATTTCTAACACCACCATTTACAAGATTATAAAACCAAAAGTTGTTATAACTGAATTATACCTTACAATATGGCACTATTTACGTCTTATATCTCATCCTTTATATTACCCTTCAAATATATCAGCAATTCAATATAAAATAGTAACCACCCAACACATTTCACAACTTCAATACACTCCAAGCAAACAAGCCCCTTAAAAGATATCTACCGAAAGACTCACTCGATCCACCACTAGATCTACCCATACAATAGAATAGCCGTAACTCTGACACCAGCATGCGTTGGGACGATGGGGTAAATTTTCTTTATATTGAGAATTTTCAAATTAAAAGATATAATTTATTTACGCTTTCATACTTAGTCTATAATGCTGTTTTTCAAATTACTTCTATAGTTTTCAAATGCAGAAAAAGAAACTTTGTTCAAAGGAGGGTTTAATCATGTCTCAATCCACCAATCGCGCAAATACGAGGCGCATTACAGGAAACATCTTCAAAGGTTCGGTTGGAAATCTGATTGAATGGTATGACTGGTACGTCTATTCTGCTTTCGCCGTGTATTTCTCAGCTGAGTTCTTCCCTAAGGGGGATTCGACGAGTCAACTGCTTAACACGGCAGCTATCTTCGCCGTTGGTTTTTTGATGCGCCCGCTAGGAAGCTTACTGATGGGCCGTTATGCGGATCGTCACGGCCGACGTGCCGCACTAACGCTTTCCATCACCATCATGGCCGGGGGTTCTCTGATCATTGCCTGTACCCCAGGTTATAGCACCATTGGTATAATGGCCCCTATTATTCTAGTTCTCGCACGTCTGCTTCAAGGGTTGTCATTAGGTGGAGAATATGGAACTTCAGCTACATACCTGTCCGAGATGGCAAGCAGCGGTCGCCGGGGGTTCTACTCGAGCTTCCAGTATGTAACACTTGTTGCTGGACAGTTGGTAGCACTAGGTGTTCAAATAGTCCTCCAGCAAATACTCAGCGAGCCGGATATGAAGTCTTGGGGCTGGCGTATTCCCTTCATCATTGGAGCAATGGGGGCAGTAGCTGTATTGTGGCTGCGCCGTACGATGGATGAATCGGAGCAATTCTCAAAAATGGGATCTGAAAGCCGTGAGAGTGCTGGAACCATTAAAACTCTGATGAAACATCCTAAAGCGGTATTAACAGTAGTCGGGCTAACGCTCGGTGGAACTGTTGCCTTCTATACTTATACGACGTATTTACAAAAGTTCATGGTGAATACTGTAGGTTTGCCTAAAGAAGTCGTTAGCTGGATTAACTTTATCGCCCTATTAGTATTCGTCGTACTTCAACCCCTCGCTGGTATGTTATCCGACCGGATTGGACGACGTCCGCTATTGATTGGTTTCGGCATCCTCGGAACTTTACTAACAGTGCCACTATTCCTAATCATGGAGCAAACGAAATACCCTATCGTTGCTTTCTTACTTATGATGGTAAGTCTCATTATTGTTACCGGTTATACTTCCATCAATGCGATTGTGAAAGCTGAGCTCTTCCCAACTGAAATCCGTGCCCTTGGCGTGGGATTTCCTTACGCAATCACTGTTGCGGTGTTCGGCGGGACGGCGGAGTTCATCGCGTTATGGCTGAAGAGCATTGGGCACGAGTCACTCTTCTACTTCTATGTAGCCGCTTGTATTGCTATAAGCTTTATCACGTATTGGCGTATGGCTGAGCCTTCAAAAACCTCTCATATCGAAGCTGAGCTAGACGATGAAAATACGCTAGCTACTCGCAAATCTGGTTCACGCCACTCTTAAATGTCATAAATAGCTATTTTAAAACGATAATTCACCTAAAAACCCCTTGTATATCAAGGGTTTTTTTAGATAAGAAGCCTTTCTGCTTGAATGGTTTGAAGAAATAACGTTTCTTTTACATTTTCTATATGTATTTACCTCACTGAACCTCATCATTTCCCCAACCTATTCCTATCAGCAAAAGAAACCCCACAACGCGGACAGTGTACGTCCCAATCATGCTCAGTCGGCTTATGATAATTGCGATGTAAGTACTTATATAGCTTTTTACCCGGCATGCTATGTCTATTGCTATTCCAGCATTTGCTTTGTACCCAAAATGATTGGCAACTTGTACACTCGTAATATTTTTTAAAGTCGCGATCTGTTGGTATTTCACTAACCTCTTTGTTTCCACAATCAGGACATATGCGCTCCCATCCGAGATGGAAATGCAGCATCATTTTAGAAAATAAGGAAAGCCCTTCTTCTTTTCCTGGTTTGAGTAAAAAATAACCGTACTGATGAGGTCTTGTTTCTTCAAAGTTATTTTCTAGTGTCTCATCGGCATGAACTAGAAATGCTGCTTTTCCACGAGGGTGCATCAATTCTCTGTACCTTTTTGCGGATTGAATCAAATCTCTTTCTAGCTGTTGTCGCATTCGGGCATAGGGCTTGTATTTAGCATCTAGAAACATGTATACTTTCTCTTTTTGTCCCTGTTCAATCGCAAACCCGATATCAGGGAAATTCCCTTGTATATTAACTTCGCTTCCAATTACGATTGAAAAAGTGGGCGAACCATATAACCGAATCCAAAATCCCCGTAGTGTGCCGTTTTCTTTATAGTATTCCAAAACCTTCTGAAGGGCCGCTTCTTGTTTTGGGGCGAATCCGAGAGTCATTACAAAGTGCTGCAACACTTTAAAAAATACCCATTTTTCATAAAGGTCAGGGGATTGTAATAAGTCGTGCTGAAATGCCTTTAGAGGCTCATACTGTCGAAGACACTTTTGTAATTCCTCTACACCTTCGAATGCTTCTTGGTATAGAGGGTGAAAGTTAAATAGGTGCGTATCTCCCCACTCTTCCGTTTCACAATCTTGAAAAAGGTGAGAAGAAAGCACACCTTCTAAATACGTAATAAGCTTCTTCCTATATAACATGGGTTTAAAAAGAAAAAGATCCGCAGCAATACAAATACCACGAATCTTTTAACTACTAATTGCAAGTATTTTCTCCACAGGGTTTCGAAAAGAATAAAGAAAATTACTTAGAAAACGATGAATGTCTTTCGTTCTTAGAAACAGCACGGGACGTATTGATAACACCTTTCACTTTATGATCCATTACTGCTTTCCTAATGTATTATTCTTTAGGATACCCAAGCTCCATTCATTAGCCCGGTTCCATAACTCATCTGAAAATGCTATGATTTCATTGTCAATATTATCTAATTATCGAATAACTAAAGGAAAAGACAACAAAGAGGAGGAGAAATTATGGGGTTTTTTAGTAGATTTTTTAAAAAAGTGGAACAAGTAAACGATGGTGAGGCAACCCTCAATGAATTAAGTGAAGAATTATATGTTGAATCTCCAATAGAAGAAGCAAGTAGCTATTGGGTATCAATGGCACAAAATTTAATTGTCAATACTGTAAAGGCCGCTGACAATAATGTGGAACGCGCTTTTATATTGCTTGATTTTAAAAAAGGAGCGGCTTCTTTTGATATTTTTTATCAAATTGACGGGCAATTGTATTTTTGGAATCAGTTAGAAGATCAAACGATTAAAAATAGAATTAAGAACGAGTTGTTACCTCAAGCTTCGGAAGTTTCAGATGCAGTAAACCAGCAATTTCATGAAGCGGACCATCCTACAATCTCGTATGCAGAATTGCAATTTGAGTGGGAAACAAAGGCCTGGTTTTCACACATCATCTGGGAAGACGACCCTGCCTCTCAATTACCAAAAGCTCAAATATTAAACGAATGGTTCAACCTAATTCAAAAAGAAACTCAGAATAAGCCACTTGATAGTGATACAAAATTTTCTTGGTACCCATCAATTTCTTAAAATTGATGAGCATGGTTGCTACACCAATAAGAAATAAACAAAAGCCGATGTCCTTATCGTATGGAAATCGGCTTCAGCTAAAGCGTCACCTAAAGAATGGCCTGTAACGTGTAATTCTACATCTCTTCCCTTATAATGTTCTTTTACTTTTCAACTTGTTCAAATTGATTATGATATTCCGTTTATTATCTTCATTCCAGTGTTTTTCTGAATGAGCACCTTTCGTTCCTGCTGTTGGAGGTAATACTGGATCATGCACCCATTCACGCATAATAAAATGATTCCCATCCGTTTTTATATCATTAAACGTTTTACTAGGACCTATAGGTATTTCTATCCCCCTATGTTCACTGTTTTGAATGTTGCACCTCCCTCTGTCCCCCGACTACCATTACTTGTGTTTTCCCATCTACTACTCTTTCAAAAGCTACAGCGTCCATTCCAGTTTGTTTGTCATGGAATGTTTTTTCTACTTTCCATGTTTGAACAACATTATCATCAACATCTTTAACGTCAAAATTTTTTCAGTCGCTTATCGCTACGATATGGAGCCTTTGCTCATTCATAATAACTCAAATCTAGCACCTTATTATTTTTACTCAAAGCATTTTCCCTCCCAAGAATTTTAATATATTCTAAATATTAAATAATATTCACGGAGGGAAGTGGAGTAAGAAAATATTGTTTAGGATTAATCATGGTCTTTATCCTAATATTTATAGGAGGTTGCAGTATGGATCAAAAAAATGAAGAACAACAAATAATTGATAAAGCAACAGAAATAGCCATACAACATTTTAAAGAAACTGAAAATACAGATATAGTTGTAACGAAAACAAAATTTGCTCCAAAAGAGTTAGGTGGAATATTTGTAATTGGATATGTAAAAGGGAATAAAGAAAGAAAAGTTACTGCGACAATCCATTATAATAATAATTATGAAGTAGAATCTATTACCTGGGACTCTGAATAATACCTAAATAGAATCCACACTCACAACCGAACCCTATTCCCCACCCCATTTTCAATCGCTTTCTCATACAAATACTTCGCTACTACAATATCGACAACAGCTAGTCCAACAGATTTAAATACGGTAATTTCTTGATCCGTTTCCCTGCCAGTTCGTTCGCCGCTAATAATTTGTCCAAGTTCTGCATGGATATCGCCTTCTTTGAAAACACCTTCTTGTATTGGGATTTGCAAGTCACCTGTTTCTTCTAGTGCTGCTTCTTTTGATTCTACTACTACTTTATTGGCTGAAGAAATGACATGAGAAGGTAGTTCTTGCATTTCCGGCCTGAAAGAACCGACAGCATTTACGTGAACACCAGGTTTGAGTGTGTCTGAAAAGACTGGCGCGTGAGAGTTCGTTGTGGTGACAATAATATCTGCTTCACGTACTGCTTCATTCGAATCTGAGTATATGTAGGTAGGTTTCCTAAATTTCTCTTGTATATATACAGCAAATTCGGCAGCTTTTTGTTCTGTTCGATTATAGAGGATAAGCTTTTCAATATCTCGTACAGCAAGCACAGCCTCAGCAATTCCTTTCGCTTGTTCTCCTGTACCGATAATACATAAGCTTTTCGAATCTTGACGAGCTAGGTGCTTCGTTGCCACACCTGATAAGGCACCTGTTCGAATCATCGTTAAATATGATCCTTCCAAAAGCGCGAGTGGTTCCCCCGTTTGAAAATCCGATAGCATAACAATCCCGTTTATTGTTTTCTTTCCTATTTTTTTATTATTTGGAGCCACCGTTACTACTTTTAATCCAAGCGCCCCAAGTTCTTCAGCTACTGAAGGCATGATTAATGCGGTATTTTGCGCATTCGCAAATGGCAAAGCAGAGCGAATAGGAGTGATTGTTCTTTCTGCCGAAAACTCCTTTAAGGCAATGGCCGCATATTCAATTATTTCGCTCATATCTACTAAACTTCTTTGTTCATCAGCACTTATGACTAACATGTTTGCTCACCCTTTTCTAAATCTTTCTCCACTGTTTCACCAGATGCCATATTCTTATTCACAACCTGCGCCCCCACTAAATCACCTGTAATATTTACAACTGTATGTCCCATGTCTACAAGCGGGGACACAGCTGCGATAATAGGAATAATTGTGAGCGGTAGGCCTAACGTCGAGAGTAAGATCGTTGCGGTAATGACATCTGCGCCTTTTACTCCTGCACACCCCGCCGCAAGTACGATTCCTAGAAATACGGTTTGTACAATCAGGCCAAACGTAATTGGAATGCCGTATACGTTTAATGCGAAGATAGCTAGAACACCTAGTGCTGCTGATAATCCATTCATGTTAACAGTGGCGCCAAGCGGAATCGTAAAACCAGCTACTTTCTCAGGTATATGAAGTCTTTTTTGAGCTACCTCCATTGTTACAGGAAGCGTAGCACTACTTGATGTTGTACTAGCAGCTACAAGCATAGCTGGACTCACTTGATTGAAAAAATAAACTGGACTGATTTTCCCAATCGTTCTCAATATAATTGGATACATAATTAACAAAATAAGTAATAATGACAAATAATCGGCTAGTACATAGCTAACGACTGCAGTGAGCATGTCAGCTCCAAATGTCCCAACTACATTAGCAATCAGTGCCATAATGCCGTAAGGGGCCAATCCAATAACGAGTTCAGCAATTTTAATCATTAATGCCGATCCTTCATGGGCTAATTTACGAATTCCTTTCGTTTGATCTCCAAGAAGAATAAGTGCCATACCGACAAAAATTGCGAAGATAATAATTTGAAGCATATTCGTCTCTGAGGCTGCCTGAATGACGTTAGAAGGAAACCACTGGGTGATGTTCTCGACAAAATTGAATTCTTCTGCCTTAAAGTTCTTCCCTTTCTCAAGAAGACCTTCAGCCCCTTTACCAGGATTGACAAAAAAGGCTATTGCGACACCAATGCTTGTGGCTAATACAGCGGTTACTGCATAGTAAATGAAAATTCTACTACCGATTGCTTTTAACATTTTCGGATTTTCGAGCTGGGTGATTCCCGACACAATACTTAAAAACGTCAATGGAACGATAATCATCTGTAATAAACGGATAAAGATATCCCCAATCGGTTTTAAAGCGACAACTTTCGGTCCTAGCGTTACTCCCAGCAAAATCCCTATGAATGCCCCAATCAAAATTTTGATAGGTAAACTCTGTTTCCTCCACCACTTCATCCTGAATCCCCCCTTATAAGAAGAGTTGTTTTCTAAGCAGAAAACAACTCTAAAAAAACATTAAGCTAGTAAAAACCCTCTTTTCAACGGATCTCTTGGGTCCATTACAAATTGGTGAAATCCTGTAATAAACGCCTGCCCAGTCACTTTTGGAATAACTGCCTCATATTCCTCTACTTTTGTCACTGACAATACTTCACCGATAAATTGTCCGTCAGTGATACACTCATGGATGAAACTTTCTCCGCTTTGCAAGGCATCCTTTTCAAAAAGAGTTGCAAGTCTAGCTGAAGTACCAGTGCCGCAAGGAGAACGATCTACTTGCCCATCAGCAAAAATGGTCACATTTCGTAAAGTAGCATCTTTTTCATTTGGTTCATCAGAAAAGATAACGCCATATATTCCCTTTAAACCTTCTTCGAGAGGATGTTTTACATCCATTTGACTTTCAATATAGTGTTTAATTTTCCCGCCCCACGATTGAATGGCCGATAAATCTTTAAAGTTTACTTTCAAATCAAATTCTTTACTGTCTACAACCGCATAGAAAGCTCCTCCAAAAGCAATATCTACTTGAAATTCATAGCCATCAATCTTTATCGGAACATCTTTTTTGTAAACAAAGGAAGGTACATTTTCAAATGATACAGATTCTACTTGAGTTCCATTATATTTTGCATACGCAATTACCTCTCCTGCAGGGCTATCAATGATAAACTTCTGTTTGTTGCCCGTCACTTCGAACATGCCCGTTTCAATTCCTACTGTGACGACCGCAACAATTCCATGACCACACATTGTACTCCAGCCTTCATTATGCATAAACAATACGCCAAAATCAGCATGAGGGCTTGCCGGCGGCGTAATGATACAACCATACATTCCATGATGCCCTCTTGGTTCATACATCAAAACTTCACGAAGATGGTCCAAGTGTTCCATACAATAAGCTCTTCTTTCTAATTGTGTGTTTCCTTTTATCTCTGGCACTCCGCCTGTAATAATACGTAATGGTTCCCCCGCTACGTGTGCATCAATTGTTGTGTACATTTTACTAATATTCATACCTTTTCCCTCCATTATCGTCATTCACTTATCTTATGAAATACTTATCATTTTAAAAGTATCCTACCTTTTTATTAGCAAGTATCGTGCCAAGCATAAATTAACCTAACATTATTAATATTCATTCAATTTTATTTACATTGTCCTGAAAAAGTTGTATCCTTTTAGCGACAAATCTGTCTACGAGTGTCTACTTTTGTATACGTTTTATATCGGGTTTACATATAAAATCATTGGAGGATATTCTATGAAACAATCTGATTCTTTTGCGATTCCTACATTGCATACGCTTCTCTCTTCTGTAGAAGAAGCAATTTCTATTATAAATACGAAGGGAGTAATGCTTTATTGGAATGAAGCAGCAGAAAAAATGTATAACATAAAGAAAGAAGATATTATCGGAAGGAATGTTCAGGAATTTTTCTTAAAAGAAGATATTATGAATTTAAAAGTCCTTGAGAGTCAGCAACCTGTTCGGGATATTTATCACCTCCCGCGGCCAGATAAACATGTATTGATTAGCACAACACCTATTTATAATGAAAGCAATGAACTAATTGGCTCTATGTCCGTCGAACAAGATATTACCGCTACGATTAAATTAAATGAACAGTTATCCTCTACATCTGAAGAACTCCAGCAATTAAAACAACAAATAATTCAAAATAATAGAGATGATCCTTTCAGCAACATAAAAGGAAATAACTTGGAAATCCAGCATATTATTCATGACATGAAAAAGGTCGCGAAGACAGATGCGACTATTTTGATTACTGGGGAAAGCGGTGTTGGGAAGGAGCTTTTTGCTCAAGCGATTCACGATGCTAGTTTAAGAAGTAAGAAAGCATTTATTCCAATTAATTGTGGCGCTATCCCAAATGCTTTGTTTGAGAGCGAGTTATTTGGTTATGAATCAGGAGCATACACCGGAGCCGCTAAAGGAGGCAAACCTGGAAAAATAGAATTAGCAGACGGAGGTACGTTATTTCTAGATGAGGTAGGAGAACTCCCACTTGATATGCAAGTGAAACTTCTTAGAGCTTTACAAGAAAAAGAGATTTATCGAATTGGAGGACAAACACCTAAAAAAATTAACGTCAGAATTATCGCCGCAACGAATCGTATATTAGAAGATATGGTTTTAAGCGGTACTTTCCGGTCCGATTTATTTTATCGACTCAACGTATTTGCTGTCTGCATCCCGCCGCTTCGTGAGCGTACGGATGATATTTCCTACTTAGCTCATCATTTCTTAAAAGAATTTTCTTTTAAATATAACAAGTCAACTCCTTTTGTTCATCACGAGGCAACGAAGCAATTACATGCATATTCTTGGCCAGGTAACATCCGCGAGTTACGTAATATGATAGAAAGATTGATTGTCCTTCACGAAGGCAGCCAAATATACGAATCAGACATTCTAAAGCTACTGCCGCAAACAAGGTCTTTTTCAGGCCCCGTGAACCAAGATGTACTTTCACTTACTGACGAAAAAGAAAGTCTAGAGAAAACACGCATTCTTCAAACCTTGCAAGACACGTATGGGAACAAAAGCATTGCAGCAAAAATATTAGGAATGTCACGAGCTAATTTATATAAGAAAATCAAAAAGTATGGGATTGTATTCAATAAAGAAGAAAATTGATACCATTCCTCTAAAAAACTCCAACTTACTTCTATCAAGTTGGAGTTTTGCTTACCTTGCTATCTCTTCTCACTTCATAAAACACTACGAATGCAATCCTTAATGATCAGGCAACAAACTGAACCGCAGAATCCTTCCGTTAAGAAAATATTATAAAAAACCATAAAGCTACTCCTAAGTAATTCAATTATTGCGGAGAAATCTAAAATAACGGGCTACATAACATATTCATTCACAGGTTAATTTGCATAGTAAATAACACGCAAAAAAAGCTCAAAGTCCCTATATGACCCTGAGCTTTACTTTTGCATAAGACTTATTTCATTACATCCACTCTTTTCCATGTTCACGAATGAATGTAATATCGTTTTGATAATGTTCAAGGTGTCCTTCATCTATCATTTTTTGAAAATTTATATCGCCTTCTTTGGCTTTTCTTTTCATGTATTTACATAACCCTTCTAATCGTAACAATACCATCTCTAAATAATCTTCTTCCATGCCCTCACCGTAGGATTCAAAAAACAATTTAACTCTTTGTTTTATACGGTCGGCATGCTGTAATGAATTATAATAAACTGCCTCACCTATTTCAGTATGATACACTCTACTTAAGGGGACACAAGTGTAAAGAGTATAGGCTGTAGTCTTGGACCAGGACCAGCAACATCAAAATCAATAATACCTACTGGTTTTTCATGCTTAAAAATAATGTTATATATTGCAAAATCATTGTGGCATACAACCTCTATTTTATTTGGAGTATTATCCATTGGTTTCCAATCATTCGAGAACGGAAAGTCACTTACAGCAGCATGGTAAAGACGAAGCATCTTCGCTATTTCTTTTAAAACATCATTAGGCCACATGCATTCTTTTAAAGGATAATTACCAGCTTCTCCTTCAATAAATGATAATATCTCTCTATCTTTTTCATCAATCCCTAAAAACTTTAATTCCCATAAAATATAGGTATTTATAATCTCCATCATATGTAATTTTTATCTAGTTTAGAATTGCAAGAACAGAAGATAAAACGGCGTTGAAAGAAATCAGGAGAATCTAGATTTAGGGTGTTCAGAAAGAGCGCCCGGTCCTTGTGTTTCAGCTAATGAATAATGAAGATAAAACAAACCATTATAATAAAATTGTGGATGAAACGCTAGCCCTAGCAATCCTCTTTCACCAGATCCACCTTGTTCAGACTTCCCTAATTTTATGATTCGAGAACGAATATCTAAAAAGTTCTTATTTCTCCATCTCCTATGCAAAAGATTTCTCCTATTTGGGTTGCAATAAATAATCTTTCAATTGATTCACCTGGAAGTATAGTTGTTCTTAAAACGGTGGGTAGATTTATCTTACTTACAATGGGTTGTAAACGAACTTTTACTTTTACTTTTATCAATTAACGTTACACCCCTTTCTATTATAAGAATATGATTTGGACTGTGCTATTAGTATCAAATAAGAGATGGCAATTGAATATTAAAAAAGCGTGTTATGATTATCTTCTTCAAAACACGCTTCTTCCTAATATATCGAACATTCATCAACTTTATATTTTAAAATACACCTAACAATTTTTCTGTAAATTTTTTAGAATTCCTCTTAAAAAATTAGACTTATCTTCCTGGTCTATTCAAGACTATTGCTGAGTACGCTGCATTTCCTGCTTCTCCATATAATTGCGCATCTGTTTCATATATCTAGGTGCGTCCATTGGATCTTCTACAATCATTTCAATAATACAGGGTTTTTCAGTACTTTCTATTTCAGCTTGGTTTATTGCCTGATTAAGCTCTCCGTAGGTACGAACTGTGACGGTAAACGCGTCGCCTCCAAAAACTTCTGCTATCCTAGTATAAGACCATTGAGGAATTTTGTTGTACTTTTGATTTTTTGTTTTCACATTCAAATATTTTTCAATCGTATAACCATCATTGTTTAAGACAAAAATTATAGGCTTGCATCCATAATAGAACATGGTACTGATTTCTTGAGCTGTCAGCTGCAAGGCTCCATCCCCTGTAAACAGTAACACTCGCCGTTCAGGCACAGCCATAATAGCACCGAACGCCGAAGGGGTTGCGTAACCGATGGACTGCCAACCGCCTTGCCCAATATATATTACATCGCTCGGCAGTCTCACCTCTGCCATTCCGTTATAGAATGTCCCGGTCTCGACAACTACAATGTCTTCCTCTTTCAGCATGTGCTGAAAACGTGGATAATAGTTGGCCGCTATTAGAGGGGCATCGGCGTTAGCATTTAATTGGTCGTAAGGGAATGACATTTTTTCTACCAAGCCTTGTCCCTTATAACCCACATTCTGTATTGCAAGTAACATGTCAGCTGCAAGAACATTCGGATACTCTGCCTCAGCAATTTTAACCATATCTGGTTGAATATTGACCATTATCAGCTGGTTTAGTTTTGCGGTAAAACTCGCGGTATTAGTATCCGCCAATACCATACCAATTGCGATGATACAATCTGCATTTTCTACCTTACTTTGAACTTCAGAATCTCCAAAAGATCCTAAGTACATTCCCACATAATTTGGATGGGTTTCGTCGAATCCTCCCTTTCCGTACATCATCGTTGCAACAGGAACATTCATGGTGTCTGCCAGTTGCTGAACTGCCGTTTGAAGACCAAAACGCATGGTTTTTACATCCACCAGTATAACTGGTCGATGTGCACGATCTAGTAGCTTATGGACATGATTCACCGCAGCATGAAGAGTCTTCAAATTAGATGTTGGGCGCTGGTGTGTTGGCTCTACACGGGTTTTAATCGGCTTGGTCACTAAATCATCGGCCACAACTAGATATACAGGCTTTTTCTTTTCTTTAGCAATTCGAATTGCGGCTGGAATTTCAATTTTAGCATTTTCGGGCGTAAGCACCGCGGTGTATGCAGTAATTTGCTCATACATGTTGCGAAAAACATCAAAATTCCCATCCATTAAAGTGTGATGCATCAGCTTATGCTCTTTTTGATCATTTTCGGGAGGCGCACCCACTATATGAATGATTGGCACATGCTCACTATTAGCTCCGGCTATAGCATTACAAGCGCTGAGTTCTCCGACTCCAAAAGTTGTAATAAGAGCAGACAACCCTTTAATTCTTGCATAACCATCTGCAGAATAGCCCGCGTTTAGTTCATTCCGACCTTCTATAAAGCGGATACCCTTATAACACTCTAGAGTATCAAGAAGTGTAAAATTATAGTCCCCTGCAATACCAAAAATTTCAGTAATGCCCTCCAATTTTAAACAATCGAATAAATACTGACCAACCGTTTTTTGAGAAGGTTGCCTTTGTAAACCAAAGTTATCCTCATTTATCATGTTTTCCACCACTTGTTCACCCCTTATCTATTTCTTAAACTGTTTTGTTTTATAGTATTCTTTTTGATAATACCCTTTAATTGAACCCATTATCCGTTGCACTGAGCCAAAGCAGTATATCAAACGCAATTAACTAATACAAAAACCTGTTGTTATTAAAGATACATTTTTTATAATTCAAAACAATTATAGGCTTGAGATAAGGTTTAAAAGTTAAAAAAGAATACTTTTTTGAAGAAACTTTAATCATTTTAAATGTGTCAAAATCTATCAAATATCGCTATATTAACAGTTATTTAGAATTATGATTGCACCTTCTTTCACAATAAAAATTATCCCTTTTGATGATCTAAAGGGCATATTTATAATAAAAAGAACATCTTCTGGAATTGAAAAATCGATTAAGGAACCATTGAATGACAATAAACTATTCTGTTAAAGAGCCAATTAATTGAATAACGGTTATTAAGTTAACAGTGAGGTTGGGTATGAATAATTAGAGCTTTAATAACATATAGAGGAAAGAATATAATTATATTGAATATAATAACGTATTTTTAATTGTACCTTTAAGGGGGCGTTGTCGATGAGAAAATATTTCTATTTGATTGGGCAAAAAAACAAGAGGATAACGTTTCACTAGCCCATAAACTACGTGGTTCCTCTTCAATATTAGAAGGAGAGTATCAGATTGAAGAAAATTTATTTAAAACCTATTGACAAAAGTAATTGGGAAGAAGCAATTAAACTGTCTGTTAAAGAAGAACAACAAACATTTATTACATCCAACCTCTATTCTATCGCAGAAATTCAATTTCTAGATAATTTCTATGCAAAAGGTATTTATCTTGATGAAAAAATGATAGGATTTACTATGTTTGGGATAGATTCTGATGATAATAATTATTGGATTTATAGACTTATGATTGATAAAAAATTTCAAGGGAAAGGTATAGGTAAACAAGCTATATATCTGGTTATTGATGAGATAAGACGAAATAATTACGCAAACATTTCTTTAATAATGATTGGATATGCTCCTGAAAACCTTACAGCTAAATTTGTATATAAAAAAGCAGGATTTATTGAAACTGAATTATCACCTTGGGGTGAACAGTTAGCTAAGTATTCTTTATGAGCACTTGGATTCTCCACGTTGACTATTAGACTTATTAAAGAAAAGAGTCCAATAGTATAGCAATGTAGATAGGAAATGATTAAAATTTTTTATAAAAAGAATCAACCAACTGAAAATATTAAGAGCGTGTTTTGATTAACCTTTTTTCCAAAACACGCTCTTTTCTATGATTATTTATCAAAGTTATTAGTATCAATTTGAATAAACTTTATTTAAAAGCAAAAACAATGTTCAAATAAAAGTATGTCTAAATTGAACATACCATACAGCCACAATTTGCTGTTTTCTAAGCTCAAAGTTTACCTCTCCAATAAGTGGAAATAATAGAACTATAAAACATCGAATGGAGGATTTATAGTGACGAATAATGAGAATTACAGTGGAATATTACCCCATAATACCGAATCTTATTGGACGAGCAGTATTCATTTACCAGAATACCCTTCCTTAGAAAATGACATGCAGGTCGATGTTATTATTGTAGGAGGAGGAATTACTGGCATTACTTCTGCCTATCTTTTAGTAAATGAAGGTTTAAAAGTCGCTGTTATAGAGGCAGACAAGTTATTAAATGGAACGACTGGACATACGACAGCTAAAATTACGGCCCAACATAACATGATTTATGACGAGCTTATCAAATATACTGGAAAAACTACCGCAAGATTGTATTATGAAGCAAACATAGATGCTTTAAAATTCATTCAAGCCACAATTAATAAACATCACATTGATTGCGATTTCACTCAACAAGATGCTTATCTGTATGCCACAACAGAAGAATATGCATTTAAATTAGAAAAAGAAGCAGCAGCTTATAAAGAGCTTCGTATTGAAGGCGAACTTGTAAACAAACTTCCAATTGACTTAAAAATACATAATGCACTTGTTATGAGAAATCAAGCACAATTCCATCCCCTTAAGTATTTAGCTCATCTTTCAAATATAATTACAGAAAAAGGTGGATACATCTTTGAAAATACGACAGCAGTAAATATAAAAACAGGCGAACAACCTGTAGTTCTTACCCGTGGAGGAGCTAAAATTACAGGAAAGTATATTCTCTCTTGTTCTCATTTCCCTTTTTATGAAGGCGCAGGACTTTACTCTACAAGAATGCATGCAGACCGATCCTATATAATTGCTGCTAAGACAAAAACAGATTATCCAGGTGGTATGTATATTAGTGTAGATGAACCGACACGCTCTCTCCGTTCTACAACAATTAATGGAGAAAAATTTATTCTTATCTCTGGAGAAAGTCATAAAACGGGACAAGGCGGAGAAACACTAAAACATTATGAAGCCTTGGAAATATTCGGGCAACAAGTTTTTGGGCTTGAAAATATTGCATACCGTTGGTCAGCTCAAGATTTAATTACACTAGACAAAATTCCTTATATCGGTGAAATTACATCCGATCAGAAAAATATATTAATTGCTACTGGATACAGAAAATGGGGTATGACAAACGGAACCGCAGCGGCGCTTTTATTTCGAGATATTATATGTAGAGAAAAGAACAAATACCGAGAATTGTATACCCCTTCTCGTTTTCACATGAATCCAAGTTTAAAAAACTTCTTAGTAGAAAATGCAAATGTTGTTGGCCATTTAATTAAAGGAAAGTTAGAAATTCCTCAAAAGTGCATCCATGATTTATCTAACGATGAAGGAGCTGTCATTGACATTGATGGACATAGAAAAGGAGCTTATAGAGACGCAGAAGGTAAACTTCATATTGTAGATACAACTTGTACCCATATCGGATGCGAAGTTGAATGGAACAATGGTGAACGTTCTTGGGATTGCCCATGCCATGGTTCGCGATTCTCGTATACAGGAGAAGTACTTGAAGGGCCTGCTGAAAAGCCATTACAAAAGTATGACTATAAAATGCTAGATAATCTTACTTCAGAAGACTCTGGTTATTAATAAAAAACACTTAACCAAAAAGAAAGAGCGTGTTTTGAAAAAATATTTATCAAGACTTAATTTTATAAAATGGTTTAATATAAATCCCCCCAATATATTATATATGTTGGGGAATTTATATTATTTACATTCGTTCTTCGTTATATGGGGACCCACCACATCACTATCAACTAGGGATACATTAAGGAAAACTTCAGAAGCAAAGCAAGCCCACTCC
>NZ_NTRO01000075.1:0-51749 GCF_002560575.1 Bacillus sp. AFS023182
CGGTCGGGACCGCCATTTATTTCTGGCTCGGTAGCTCAGTCGGTAGAGCAGAGGACTGAAAATCCTCGTGTCGGCGGTTCGATTCCGTCCCGAGCCACCATTTTGAAATCACAAGCCGGCTTAGCTCAATTGGTAGAGCAACTGACTTGTAATCAGTAGGTTGGGGGTTCAAGTCCTCTAGCCGGCACCACTTTCAAAATGAGCCATTAGCTCAGTTGGTAGAGCATCTGACTTTTAATCAGAGGGTCGAAGGTTCGAGTCCTTCATGGCTCACCATTTATTTTATAATTTTATGCGGGTGTAGTTTAGTGGTAAAACAAGAGCCTTCCAAGCTCTGGTCGAGAGTTCGATTCTCTTCACCCGCTTTTCTATTGGGGGCCTATAGCTCAGCTGGTTAGAGCGCACGCCTGATAAGCGTGAGGTCGATGGTTCGAGTCCATTTAGGCCCACCATTATTCCGCAGTAGCTCAGTGGTAGAGCTATCGGCTGTTAACCGATCGGTCGTAGGTTCGAGTCCTACCTGCGGAGCCATATAATATAGAGAAGTACCCAAGTGGCTNNGAATCCCTTCTTCTCTGCCAGAAATTGGCCCGTTGGTCAAGTGGTTAAGACACCGCCCTTTCACGGCGGTAACACGGGTTCGAATCCCGTACGGGTCATACTTAAAGAGATAGCATAATCTGCTATCTCTTTTTTTATTTATCAATGATTTTGTTACGGTTCTGAAATACCATTAGCAACTAATAGTAAAAAAATAAAAATGGATAGTAGTATAAAAAATATGCCGTTAGATATAACACTGAAGATCATTATACTAGCGTTTTTTGTCTTAATTCCCAATATCAAAGCGACTATAAATCCAATGTCTATGATAGAGAATAAAACAATGCTAATCTGTAAATTGGTATTTGGATATAATCGTGTGATTACAAAAACTAATAGTGTAGCGACAAGTAAAGAAATAGTCCAAAGAATGGGCGTAGCTATTTTTCTGCTTTCCCGCATGTTATCCTCCATAATATCACCTCTTTCCACTTTCCTAAATTATATAATATTTCTGTTTCATTACACGCTGAATTAAGAAGAGCGAAGCAAGTGAATTTGTTTTGCCATAATAAATAAGACAAATATGAACGCTAAAAAACAAGTTGTAATGCTTTTTCACTTGTTTTTAAACAAAATAGCATTAAAAAAGAGAATGTTCAATCCTTCTAGAAATAGATGACCAGTGGTAGTGAAAGGCACTAAAATGATAAAATTACGGTAAAAGAAGTGAAAGATGAAAAAGATACGTCCGTTATTGATTTAAATCCTGAAAAGGGTAAGGGAAAAGATAAGAATCCGGTTATGTATATTGGGATTAACAAACTGCCATACAAGGTAAAGATTGTTGCTACAAGTGAAAATAACATATTTCATTCGGAACAAAATAACGGGAGTATCAAAAACTCGTAAAGAGAAAGCAAGCCTGCATGAAATTCAAATATTTTGTTTCATTCTTATTTAAGTGGATAGTTATTCAGGGAAAAAACAGACTTTGATACGTCTGTTTTTTAGTATACTTTTTTATGCTTTGAGCGTCTGACTAATAGAAAGGAGAGAGCGATGGAATATGAAAAAATGGAAGAGATAATTATACAAGCCTTCCGTAGCAGAAAAATAATCTTTTCATTATAACAAATCATATATTTTTATATTGAGACACGCTATAGAATGGAGTGATAATATGGATTTTGAAACTTTGTATCGAACCTATCAACCTTTAGTATACTCTGTCGCATATCGAATGCTTGGCTCTGTTAGTGATGCGGAGGATGTTGCACAGGATATACTTATGAAAAGTCAACATGTGAACCAAGAGCCAGTTAGAAATATGAAAGCGTATTTAATTAAGATGACGACGAACCATTGTTTGAATATACTACAATCAGCACGGAAAAAAAGAGAAATATATACAGGAGAATGGCTTCCTGAGCCGGAAATAGATACAGCGAAATTAAATCCTATGGAAACTATAATTCAAAGCGAAAGAGTATCCTATGCATTCCTTGTATTGTTAGAGAATTTAACTCCTGTTGAAAGAGCCATATTCGTTTTAAGGAAAGCACTTGGGTACAATTATCGTGAAATAGCTGAGCTTTTAAATAAATCAGAAGTAAATTGCCGAAAGATTTACAGCCGTTGCAAAGAGAAGATACAGTATGAAGTGTCAGTACATCCGCAGCAATCGATTCATACAGAAAAAATGGTACATACCTTTATCCAAGGTTCAGAAACAGGGAATTTTGAGGCGTTTATTAATCTGTTGAGAGAGGACGTAGCTCTTGTCACTGATGGAGGAGGTAAAGTGCGTGCAGCCATATTTCCGATTTTGGGCAAACAGCGTATCCAGACATTTTTGGAGGCAATTGTTTCAAAGGGATTCTTTCAAGTCGAACTTCTTCCAACTATCATAAATGGTCAAATTGGTATCTTAGCAAGGAATAAGGGATGTGCAGAGAAAGCTATATGTTTTGAGTGGGATGAAAGCCGAGAATTAATTAGAAGAATCTACATTGTAGTCAATCCCGATAAATTAAAGCATATTTCAGTTCTATAGTATAAAAATGAAAAGAAATCTTTATTTTTTTAAGATTTCTTTTTATTTTGTCACAAATTGAAAAGCTAATTTGTCTTATAAGTGACAGGGTATGAAAGGGATGCTATATATGTTTTCTTTTAGAAGGTCTGTCATGAACTACAATCATGATATGAAAAGATTTATGAAAGACATTATTCAATATCCTGACGCCAAAGTATAAATTAATTTTATTTTATGGAGGGACTATACAATGGAAACAAGGTTTTTAATGGGAAAGGTAAATCCAGAAGGTTATAAGGCAATGGCGGGATTAGAAAAATATTTGATGACTACAAGCATTGATGAGACATTGAAAGAGCTAATTAAAATCCGGGCTTCTCAAATCAATGGATGTGCGTATTGCATTGATCTCCATACGAAAGATGCACGAAAACTAGGGGAAACAGAGCAGCGTATTTATGCTCTTAATGCTTGGCGTGAGACACCGTTCTTTACAGAGGCAGAACGTGCTGTGCTTGCTTTGACAGAGGCGATTACACTAGTAGCGGAAACGCATATTCCTGATGAGGTATATGAAGAAGTAAGGAAATTCTTTGAAGAAGAACAAATTGCTGAATTTATTATGCAGATTGTTGCTATTAATGCATGGAACAGGATTGGAGTTGCCACTCGCTTAATGCCAGAAAAAAGTTAAAACTTTGATCCAAGAGAAAGCTATTCTTTCTGGAAATGTTGTTGAAAGGATAGCTTTTTTATTAGGTGTTATTTTAATTTTTAATAGACAAAACGATAGCAACACAGTAAAGCAGCCTTTTCACAATCTAAAGAAAAGGCTTTCATTTTGATGGATTCCAAGCCTGATATAATAACTTTCTACTGTGTGTGAAAAAGTTCACAAATAGGTCATAATTTGTGAATGAATTCACAATAACTTATGCTACAATATGAATGTAAGGAAGTTAAACAACATTAAATTAGTATTTTAATTAATTACTTAAACAATCATGATAAATGTGAACAATAGAGAGGGGAAATTACCATGAAAAAAGGTATCAATCGCGTAGTATTAGTAGGAACAGGTGCTGTAGGTTGTAGTTATGCTTACTCAATGATTAACCAAGGTGTAGCTGAAGAATTCGTACTTGTTGACGTAAATGAAGCGAAAGCAGAAGGAGAAGCAATGGACTTAAGCCATGCAGTACCATTCTCTCCATCACCAACAAAGGTTTGGAGCGGTAGTTATGCAGATTGTAAAGATGCAGATTTAGTTGTTATCACTGCTGGATTACCACAAAAGCCAGGTGAAACTCGCCTAGACTTAGTTGAGAAAAATACAAAAATCTTTAAGCAAATCGTTCGCGGTATTATGGATACTGGATTTGATGGTATTTTCTTAATCGCAACTAACCCAGTTGACATCTTAACTTATGTAACTTGGAAAGAATCTGGATTACCAAAAGAACGCATAATCGGTTCTGGTACAACTCTTGACTCTGCTCGTTTCCGTTATATGCTAGGTGATTACTTAGAGGTAGATCCACGCAACGTTCATGCATACATCATTGGTGAACACGGTGATACTGAACTTCCAGTATGGAGTCATGCAACTATAGGTGTACAAAAATTAGAAACAATCTTAGCGAACAACGAACAGTATAACCAAGATGATTTAGATAAAATCTTTGTAAATGTACGTGATGCTGCTTACCACATTATCGAACGTAAAGGTGCAACTTACTACGGAATCGGTATGTCACTACTTCGTGTAACAAAGGCAATCTTAAACAACGAGAACAGTGTACTAACTGTATCTGCATACCTTGAAGGTCAATATGGTGAGAAAGACGCTTATGTAGGTGTTCCAGCTGTTATTAACCGAGAAGGTGTACGTGAAATCGTTGAACTTGAGTTAAATGAAGAAGAAAAAGCGAAGTTCGCTCACTCAGTAAAAGTATTAAAAGAAACAATGGCACCAGTACTTTAAGATAATTGATAAATGATTTAGAAGCGGGAAACTGCTTCCTGCTTCTGAATTTTATATATAACCTCATACAAATTCCTTTTCCAGTTCCCTTGTATATCCCAAAAGTATACCTCCTTTACTGGATAAGGGGCGTTTATAACAAAAAGCATTCTATTGCCCATAGAGTGCTTTTTGTTATTTTTTAAAATAAACCGCTTTCAATGAATATTCGTCAAAATTCGATATATTTAACGGAAAATTAAAATGTTCCCTTTAATTTCCGCGAAAAAACGTATATTTATTTAAAAATGCACAAGGATATTTCAGTATTTTAACGAATGTTTACAAAGTAATAAAAATTCTGTCATCTTAGTGAGGTGAACATATTGAGTGTAACAAATTGTATGGAAGAAAGTGTGTATGAATTTCACACAAAACAGTGTTATGAGAGCTATAACATATTTGGCGCGCATCCTGTAGTAGAGGATGAAATACAAGGCGTACGATTTACAGTATGGGCTCCTCATGCGAAAGCTTTGAGTGTAGTTGGCGATTTTAATGATTGGAATATTGACGAGCATAAGATGCGAAAAATGACAGAAGAGGGTATTTGGTCATTGTTTATACCACATTTGGAGGAAAAAGAGATATACAAGTATGCGATTGAAACCAAAGGTGGCGAAACAATTTTAAAAGCAGATCCTTATGCAACATATGCAGAAGTAAGACCAAACACGGCATCTGTTATTTTTGATATAAGGGGATATAAATGGAATGATAGAAATTGGTTCCGAAAGAAGAAACGAAAAGTAAGTTATAAGGAAGCAATGGCAATTTATGAGTTGCATTTTGGTTCATGGAAAAAGAAAGAAGATGGCTCTTTGTATTCATATAGAGAAATGGCAGATGAGCTCATTCCTTATGTAGCAGAACATCAATTTACACACATTGAAATTATGCCGCTTGTCGAACATCCATATGACCGTTCATGGGGATATCAGGGAACCGGATATTATGCAGTGACAAGTCGATTTGGTACGCCTCATGATTTCATGTATTTTGTCGATGAATGTCATAAATATGGAATCGGTGTCATTTTAGATTGGGTACCAGGTCATTTTTGTAAGGATGCTCACGGTTTGTATTTATTTGATGGGGCACCAACTTATGAATATAAAGATTTGGATGTAAGGGAAAATCGTATTTGGGGAACAGTGAATTTTGATTTAGGAAAACAGGAAGTGCGAAATTTTTTAATTTCAAATGCATTGTTTTGGATGAAATATTACCATATTGACGGCTTTCGCGTCGATGCAGTTGCAAATATGCTGTATTGGGAAAAAGAAGGAAGGCAGCAAAGTAATGAGTATGCGGTTTCCTTTTTACGAGAGTTAAACGAGGCAGTATTTGCAGAGGACGAAGAATTTCTGATGACTGCAGAAGATTCGACAGCTTGGCCACTTGTGACCGCTCCAACTTATGAAGGGGGATTAGGATTTAATTATAAGTGGAATATGGGCTGGATGAATGATGTGTTGAAATATATGGAGTGTGCACCGGAATATCGGAAATATATTCATGAGAAAATGACATTTTCTTTGCTCTATGCTTACTCCGAAAACTTTATATTACCGCTTTCTCATGATGAAGTCGTTCACGGGAAAAAATCATTGTTAAATAAAATGCCGGGAGACTACTGGGAAAAGTTTGCGCAGCTTCGCTTATTATACGGGTATTTCTTTGCACATCCAGGGAAGAAATTGCTCTTTATGGGCGGAGAATTTGGTCAATTTGATGAATGGAAAGATCTCGAGGATCTAGATTGGAATTTACATGATTTTGAAATGCATTGTTATATGCATGATTACTTTAAAGAGCTCATAGCATTGTATAAGCGATCAAAACCACTTTGGCAGCTTGATCACTCACAGGAAGGCTTTCAATGGATCGATGCTGACAATAATGAGCAAAGTATATTTTCGTTTATTCGTAAAGGAGATAAAGAGGAAGACGTTCTTGTTGTTGTATGCAATTTTACAAACATTGTGTACGAAAATTATAAAGTGGGCGTACCAGAATTCCAATATTATAACGAAATTTTAAATAGTGATGATGAAATATACGGCGGCTCAGGGCAGGTGAATAAAAAACGGCTGAAGGCAATAGGCGAGCCGTATCATAACCAGTCTGTTCATGTAGAAATAACAATTCCACCATTTGGTGTATCTATTTTAAGACCAGTGAAAACGAGAAAGGGGAGCAAAAAACAAAATGGTACAAAAGCAGACGTGCGTAGCAATGTTACTAGCAGGAGGAAAGGGTAGTCGTTTAAGTGCTTTAACAAAGAATTTAGCCAAGCCAGCTGTTCCGTTTGGTGGTAAGTACCGAATTATCGATTTCACATTAAGTAATTGTGCAAATTCTGGTATTGAAACCGTTGGGATTTTAACCCAGTATCAGCCACTTGAGCTTCATAGCTATATTGGAATCGGTAATGCTTGGGATTTAGATCGTGTGAATGGCGGCGTGACTGTATTGCCCCCGTACTCGGAATCTTCAGGCGTGAAATGGTATACAGGAACAGCAAGTGCAATTTATCAAAATTTAAATTACTTACATCAGTATGATCCAGAATATGTTCTGATTTTATCAGGGGATCATATTTATAAAATGGATTACAGTAAAATGCTAGATTACCACATTGAAAAAGAAGCAGACGTTTCGATTTCTGTTATTGAAGTACCTTGGGATGAAGCAAGTCGATTTGGAATTATGAATACGAACGAAGACATGGAAATTGTTGAGTTTGAGGAAAAACCACAGTTTCCAAAAAGTAATCTTGCCTCGATGGGTATTTATATTTTTAATTGGGCCGTGTTAAAAGAATATTTAGAGATGGATGCAAGAAATCCAGAATCTAGTAATGATTTTGGAAAAGATGTCATCCCGCTTTTATTAGATGAAGAGAAAAAGCTCGTGGCTTACCCATTTGAAGGGTATTGGAAAGATGTTGGAACTGTAAAAAGCTTGTGGGAAGCAAATATGGACTTGCTTCGTGAAGAATCGTCTTTACATTTAAATGATCATAGTTGGCGTATTTATTCAGTTAATCCGAATGAACCACCACAGTATATTGCTGAAGGGGCGAAGGTGGAAGAATCATTAATTAATGAAGGATGCGTTATTGAAGGGGATGTAAAACACTCAGTTTTATTCCAAGGCGTGACGGTTGGAGAGGGAAGTATGGTGATCGATTCGGTCATTATGCCGGATGCATGCATTGGTAAAAATGTTATCGTGGAAAGAGCAATTGTTGGATCAGGTATGGTCATTGAAGATGGGACAATTATTCGTCCAGAAAAAAATATCGATGATGTCGTACTAATAGCTGAGGGGAAATAGAAAAGGGGGATGAGATGAATGGGAGAATCAATGTTAGGAATTATTAATGCAACAGGGAGTTTTCCTTCCTTAAAGAAAGTAACAGGGCATCGTTCACTGGCAGCACTACCATTTGGAGGACGTTATCGTCTCATTGATTTTATGCTTTCGAATATGGTTAATTCTCATATTCATAGTGTAGCGATTTTTACAAGTCATAAAAATCGTTCCTTGATGGATCACCTCGGATCAGGAAAGCAATGGGATTTAGATAGAAAACGCGATGGCTTATTTTTATTTCCTCCGAATTGCCAATGCGATCAAGATGAGTTTGGTTCTTTTGCTCATTTTAGAAGACATATTGACTATTTTCTGCGCAGCAAACAAGAGTATGTTGTCATTACAAATAGTCATCTTGTTACAGCGATAAATTTTCAAGCAGTATTAGAGAGACATATACATACGGAAGCAGATGTTACGGAAGTGTGCCATGAAGGAGTTCCCCTGCAAACCTATGTGCTTAAGAAACAGCTATTATTAGATTTATTTGAAACATATAAAGATATGGAGCATTATAGTTTATTTGATGTTGTTAGAGAAAAACAGGGGAAATCATTGTACATTGGAACATATGAACATACAGGATACGTAGCTGTCATTGATTCGATTGAAAGCTATTATAAGCATAGTTTAGAAATTTTGCAGCCTTCTATTTGGAAGCAGTTATTTACGAAAGAAGCACCAATTTTTACAAAAGTAAAAGATGAGCCACCAACGCGTTATATAAAGGGAGCAAATGTACAAAATACAATGATCGCAAATGGCAGCGTCATTGCAGGGAAGGTTGAGAATAGCGTTGTCTTCCGTTCTGTAAAGGTTGGAGAAGGTTCAGTGATTCGCAATAGCATTATTATGCAAAAGAGCCAAATTGGAGATAATTGTATATTAGATGGTGTTATTATTGATAAAGATGTTAAGATTGAGGATGGTGTAGTTTTAACAGGAACGCCTGAACAACCACATGTTTTGGAAAAAGGTAGTGTCCGAAGTCAAAATATTACGAGTTATTCTTGAAATCTCAATATAAATGAAAACATTCTTTTTTTAGGTGAAGAGAGTGTCCTGCCTTGCATAGAAGTGGGCAGTACCTTTTTTGGCCCCATGCTAAGTTAAAACGAAAGAAGCAAGCAAATAGAGGGTATCTTTTGTTTTTTTATGGCGTGGATTATATGTTGAAAAATGAAAATGAATTTATATAGCCGGTGAAATCCTATCTAATAGGGATTCACTGGCTCATCATGATATGAATTTAAAATTCGAAGGGAGGAAGCTGTAAGAAGGGCGGCACAGAGTGTACACGCTTTTCAGGCAGTGGAACAACACGTGAATATTTTATTTGCAGTATCAGAATGCGTACCGTTTATTAAATCAGGAGGCCTAGCAGATGTAGCGGGTGCACTTCCAAAGGAACTCAAAAAATTAGGAGTGAACGTTCGCATTATACTTCCGAACTATAGTCTTATTCCTGCGCACTTGCGAGAAGCATGTACGCTTCACAAAGTAATCCATGTTCAGCTCGGTTGGCGAAATCAATATTGCGGGATTTTAAAAGGAGAGCAAGACGGGATTACGTATTATTTAATCGACAATGAATATTATTTTAAAAGGGATTCTCTTTATGGTCATTATGATGATGGAGAACGTTTTTCGTTCTTTTCTAAAGCAGTATTAGAGTGTATGCCGCACCTGGATTTTGAAGTGGATATCCTTCATAGTCATGATTGGCATACCGCGATGGCGAATTTTTTACTGCGTGAAAAGTATGGGGACAACCCGTTATATCAACATATTAAAACCGTTTATACGATTCATAATTTGCAGTTTCAAGGTGTATTTTCTCGTGAGGTTATGCATGATTTATTGGAGCTTGGTGACGAATATTTTCATAGTGAACAGCTTGAATTTTATGGGAACGTTAACTTTATGAAAGGGGGCATCATCGCTTCCGATCGTATTACAGCGGTTAGCCCTACGTATAAAGAAGAGATTCAATATGAATTTTTTGGCGAAAAGCTAGATGGTTTACTGCGTAAATATAATGATAAGCTGAGTGGGATTGTAAATGGTATTGATACGAGCGTATATAATCCGAAAACAGATGCATTTATAACTGCGCAGTATGATGCAGAGTCGCTATGTGATAAGCAAGAAAATAAACGTGCACTGCAGCGCTACTTTGGTTTGCCAGAAAAAGAAGATACGCCAATTATTTCGATGGTAACAAGGTTAACAAAGCAAAAAGGCCTTGACTTAGTACGTACGGTATTTCATGAAATGATGGAAGATGATGTACAATGCATCATTTTAGGATCAGGAGATTCTGAATATGAGCAGTTTTTCGAATGGATGGCATATGAGTATCCAGAAAAAGTGAAAGTGTATATCGGATTTAATGAGGAGTTAGCACATCAAGTATATGCAGGCAGCGATTTATTTTTAATGCCGTCATTATTTGAACCGTGTGGTCTTGGGCAGCTTATTGCACTGGCATACGGTGTAATCCCAATTGTAAGGGAAACAGGGGGATTGAATGATACAGTTCAGTCTTATAATGAGAAAACGGAGACCGGAAATGGTTTCAGCTTTAGAAATTTTAATGCTCATGACATGTTATATACGGTTCGTCGTGCGCTTACGTACTATCATAATAAACCGGTATGGGATCAGCTTGTCAAACAGGCGATGACAGAAGATTATAGCTGGAAAAATTCGGCTCTCGCATACAAGGAACTATATAAAAGTTTGCTGAAACACTCTTAGGTGGTGAAAAGATGTTTACTCATGTTGAAAGCTTTAAAGCAGCTTTTTTAGAAAAACTAGAAACGATGTATGGAAAAAGTTTCAAAGATTCTACAAGTCGTGATCAGTATAATACGCTTGGTCATATGGTACGTGAGTATATGAATCAGCACTGGATTGCAACAAATGAAAGGTACCGGACCGGGAATCAAAAGCAAATGTATTACTTATCTATTGAATTCTTACTCGGTCGTTTGCTTGGTAGTAACTTGCTGAATCTAGGAATACGTGATGTATGTGAAAAAGGTATTTCAGAACTTGGGGTTTCATTGAAGGAATTGGAGGAAAGCGAAGCGGACGCAGGGCTTGGAAACGGAGGACTAGGCCGCTTAGCAGCCTGTTTTCTTGATTCACTTGCATCGTTAAATCTTCCAGGACACGGATGTGGTATTCGGTATAAGCATGGCTTGTTTGATCAAAAAATTGTCGATGGATATCAAGTAGAATTGCCTGAACAGTGGCTTCTTCATGAAAATGTTTGGGAAGTAAGAAGGCATGATCAAGCAGTGGAAGTGAGTTATTTTGGACAAGTGGAAGCCGTACAAATTAATGGGCGCTTAGAGTTTCGACATACTGACGCAGAAGTTATTATGGCTGTTCCTTATGATGTTCCGGTTGTTGGATATGAAACAGATACTGTGAATACACTTCGGCTTTGGAACGCAGAGCCAGTTTCCTTCCCGCAAAACTGCAAGGATATTTTGAAATATAAACGTGAAACAGAAGTGGTATCAGAACTTTTATATCCTGATGATACGCATGATGAAGGGAAAATACTTCGGTTAAAACAACAATATTTTCTCGTATCAGCGAGCTTGCAAAATATCGTTCGTTTGCATCGTGAACGCAACGGAACGCTTCGCAATTTACATGAGAAAATTGCGATTCATATCAATGATACACATCCAGTTCTTGCGATTCCTGAACTGATGCGCATTTTATTAGATGAAGAAAAGCTTGCTTGGGAAGAGGCTTGGTATATTACAACTCATACGATTTCTTATACGAATCATACGACTTTATCAGAAGCGCTTGAGAAGTGGCCGATTCATATTTTTAAACCGTTATTACCACGGATTTATATGATTATTGAAGAGATTAATGAACGCTTTTGTCATGAATTGTGGGAGCGTTATCCGTATGATTGGAAGCGGATTGAAGATATGGCGATTATCGCGCATAATCTTGTCAAAATGGCACATTTAGCAATTGTCGGAAGCTATAGTGTAAATGGTGTTGCAAAAATTCATACGGAAATCCTAAAACAACGTGAAATGCGGTTGTTTTACGAGTTTTTCCCAGACAAATTTAATAATAAAACAAATGGAATTGCTCATAGACGATGGCTCATGAAAGCAAACCCACAGCTTACGAATCTCATTTCAGAAGCGATTGGAACGGAGTGGAAGAAGCAACCTGAAAAGTTACAATTGTTGCAAGATTATCGGTATGATACTGTTTTTCAAGACAAGTTACACTCTGTAAAGCAGCACCGTAAAAGTATTTTGGCTGAGAGAATTGCAAATAAGATGGGAATTGTTGTGGATCCAAATTCTATTTTTGATGTACAGGTAAAACGATTGCACGCTTATAAAAGACAATTATTAAACGTATTACATATTTTATATTTGTACAATCGTTTAAAAGACGACACAAGCTTTTCATTTTATCCGCGCACATTTATTTTCGGCGCGAAAGCATCACCAGGCTATTATTATGCGAAAAAAATTATTAAATTAATAAATGAACTTGCCAGAAAAGTAAATGAAGATCCGTATGTGAGTCAATATATGAAAGTTATCTTTCTAGAAAACTATCGTGTTTCACTTGCGGAAGATATATTCCCAGCAGCAGATGTAAGTGAGCAAATCTCAACAGCAAGTAAAGAAGCATCAGGAACAGGAAATATGAAGTTTATGATGAACGGTGCCATTACACTCGGAACGCTGGATGGTGCTAATATTGAAATAAGAGAAAGAGTTGGGGACGAAGCCTGTTTTATCTTCGGATTAACGGCGGAAGAAGTACTGCATTATTATCAAAATGGTGGATATCGTGCGAACGACTACTATCATCACAATATGCATATTAAAAAAGTAGTTGACCAATTAACAAATGGTTTCTTCACAAATGCTGGCGCTGAATTTGAAGCAATTTATGATTCTCTTGTTATCCAAAATGATGAGTATTTTGTTCTTCGTGATTTTAGTCCATATGCAGAGCGCCAAGAAGATGTAGGGAGAGCATACGAAAACAGAAGAAAGTGGTTAGAGATGTCGATCATCAATATTGCACAATCTGGGCACTTTGCGAGTGACCGTACGATTTTACAATATAGTAATGAGATTTGGGGTATTGGTGATATGGTTAAGCTTTCGTGAACTGAATATGAATACTCCCCCACTCAACTTTGTTTGAAGTAGGGGTACTCTTTCGGTAAAATCTGATAGAAATAAGATAAGGTCCCTTGCGAAGATGCGGAGGGGCCTTTATTAAACGATTACATAGGTCTCTCGAAATGTTCGAAAAAATAAAGAAGAAACTGGTAGCTTATTAGCAAAGACGATGGAAACAACAAAGGAAGGTAAGTCTTTTGTTTGGTCCGTTATATTTCAGGAGAATCAAAAAGCTTGGAAACCTCCAAGCTTTTTGATTTTTTTTAGCTTGCTACTAAATATAACATATCAATTTCACTGTATTCCTCTGTAGCAAAGTATGAGACTACAAATAATAGAACGAGAAAAAGTAAGTTTTCAGTCAATTCTTTCTTATAATTATCTCGTAATGAAACAACTAGATATTAGTCTTTTGTGGTAAGTAATCATATCCAATTGAAGTAACTAAGTAATTTTCTTCATATGAAATGGATACACTTAGTTTATTATTTTTATCGTCGTTTGGATGACCATTAATAAAAATAATTTGTATAGTAGGTTCTAATTGATAACTAGTTACAACCATTTCAACACCTAAGTCTTTTTTTATTGTAGCAATAGCTACTTCCTTTGATTTTTGTATCATTGCTTCTTTTTTTTGTTCTTGTTCTTTAGCTTCGTTTTTTTGCTTTTCTTTCATGATATATACTCCTCCTATAATAATAAGTAGTGTGATGAAAACAGAAAGGGAAATGTTCTTTTTTTTCAATATATTACCTTCTTTCTGAAAAAATAGTCTGCAATAAGGATATAATATTTTACATAGAAATTTTAGCTGTATATATCATATAAGTAGCGATAGAATGCAAAAAACTTTATTCTGGTCTTTAATTAGTTGCTGGACTTGTATAGTATTTATTTTTATATTTTCTTTGACTCCTTTTAGTTATTATTTCGGGAAGTTTACAGGGATACCTCCAGAGTATTTTGCGATTGGTGTGCTGTTTGGATCTTTTATCATAAGTATGATAGGTTTACAAGGAGTACGGAGTGGTAAAACAGCTTTTATCGGTATTTTAAATTTACTAATTAATGTGGGGCTTTTTGTTTGGCTGATATGTATCACATTATTGAATACGCTATTTGGATGGATTCATATTTAGAATAATAATGAACGGTGATTGATATTACCGTTTTACTAACTGCTAGCATAAATAAAATTCATACGATTTATAGAATTATAGGGTAACAGATCCGTTCGTATAAAGTACTTCTTTTCTTTTGCAGATTTAGTGATGTATCATTATTAAACTAGATAGTTAAACTGCTTGTAAAAACCTGATTGATGAGGGCCAATAATCAGTGGGGATGAAGAAAAAAACGCTGATTAAAGTGTCACTTTATGAAGGAGAATGAGTTGAATTCATAAAGTAAAGGTAGGTAAATCAAAAACGGCTTGGAAACTTCCAAGCCGTTTTTGATTATTTCACTATAGAGATATAAGGTGTCACCGAGTATAACATACCAGTCCCACCATATTCGCCTGTAGCAAAGTATGAGAATGTAAAGAAACCTGTAACTGCAAACAATAATACTAGAAAAAGTGCAAAGAAATATTTTAGCATGTTTGGTCCCCTCATCCAGAAGTAGTTACATAGATTATTATAGTATACCGGTATGTTGTTTCCAAATGTTTCCGTATCAAAAATGAGAAGTCAGACATGTTTTGTATGTTGTCATGGCGTGATTGTTGGCGATAGATTTTGTATTTTTCGTAAATGTCATGTTGTGATGAACATGTGTATACTCCCAGTCACGGTCATTAAAATGCACTTTGCGCGGGGGAAGAAGCGGGACGACATCGAATAAATTAACGAAGCGAAAGCTGCTTGCGACTTGCATGTTGTAATAGTTTCGAAAAGTAATATCACCGACTTTTGGAGAAGCGAAGGTATAGAGACCGTATTGTGCAAACGCAGTGTTCACTCGCGCGTCTAATATGTGTAGTGTGGCAAGTGCTCCGCCGAGACTATGTCCTGTGGCAAGCAGTTTTTTATGTGATGGTAAGGAGACAAGCATATCCATAATTGGATCACGGCAAGATTCATAAATAGAGAGAAATCCGTTATGAACATTTCCGCTATTTAAGGCGTATGGATAAGGTTTTTGGTTCACAAGTGAATCAATAATCCACTCTAAATCAGTTTGTGTTCCCCGAAAGGCAACGACGATGGTATCCTCAGATTCTAATATGAAGCCAAACCATTCTGTTGTTTGAATGACCTTTGCTTGAAAGCCTTGTACATATTGAAATCCATCCGGTATTTGAAAAACGCCATTTTGTTTATATTGATCATATGTTAATTCACAGCATGAAGCTAATAATATGGCAGTATCTTTATCAAAAGATAAAGGAGCACGTATCAAGGAAGCCCCTCCTTAAGAAATAGTAATAGTTCAATATATGAGTGAAAGGGAATAATCATTCTTTGAGGAAATTTGAAGCAATTTAATACTTGAACCTACAGTTACGTGAGGTAGTATGATTTGAGTAACCATATCGGTAAAACAATGTAGGGGGGAATAACGGATGAGTAACAATGAAAATTATTCAATTGGAGAGTTTTCTAAAAGAACAGGCACATCAATACGAACGCTACATTATTATGATGACATCGGATTACTTAAACCGGAAAAACATCCTAGGTCTGGGCATCGAATATATGTAAATAAAGATATCTTAACGTTGCAAAAGATAGTGAGTCTTAAATTTTTAGGATATAGTCTAGAGGAAATATGTGTAATGATCAATATGTCTAGCTTTAATGAAAGCTTAAAAGAAACATTACAACGCCAAAAAACAGCCTTTGAAGAAAAAAAGGAACATATTGAAACTTCTTTGAAAGCCATTAATCGGACAATTACGTTATTAGAAGATGAAGGGCAAGTAGATAGTAATATTTTAATGAGTTTAATTCGTAATATACAAAAAGAAAGTGAACAACGCCTATGGCTTGAGGAATACATGGATAAGAAAGCCGTTGATCGATTATACGATAAATCTGAAGAAGAGATGGTCGCATTGGATAAAGAATTTATTCAGTTGTCGAAAGAAGTGAAAAGATTATTTGGGAAGCCAGTCCATAACCCAGAGGTGCAAAAGCTTGTTAATGAACATATGAAGGCAACGCTTCAATATGTAGGAAAGGATGCTTTACACACTTTGGGTAACTTAGAAAATATAGAAGATCAGTATGAGGATATGATTCCGTCCCCGTATACAAAGGAAGAAGAGGCGTGGTTAAATGAAGCGATGGAGTATTATATGATTCAAAATGGGATGTACAGTCCCGCAAGAGAAGAAGATAAGTGAAAAAACAATCGCTACGCCTTATGACGTAGCGATTTGTTTTTTATTCTTTCCCATCTAGAAGTCGACCAAGTCCACCTAAAACGCTACCTTCCCCGCTGCTTTGAGCTGCAGGATTTGTAAGACGCGCTGCTAAACGGCTAAGTGTTAAGGATTGAAGCCAAACTGTTCCTGGTCCTTCTAACGTTGCGAAGAATAACCCTTCTCCGCCAAATAAAGCAGTTTTTACATTGCCTACAAATTGAATATCATAGTCAACATCTCTTGTCATTGCAACAAGACAACCTGTATCGATGCGCAGTTTTTCGCCAGGCTTTAGTTCACGTTTGTACACAGTGCCACCTGCATGCATGAAAGCGAGTCCATCACCTTCAAGTTTCTGCATGATGAAGCCTTCTCCGCCGAAGAAGCCGCTACCAATTTTTTTCGTGAATTCAATTCCGATAGAAACACCTTTTGCAGCGCAAAGGAATGCATCTTTTTGGCAAACTACTTTGCCTTGATACTCTCTTAAATCAACTGGAACGATTTTCCCAGGATACGGTGCAGCAAATGATACATGACGTTTGCCATGACCTGTATTTGTAAATACAGTCATAAACATACTTTCACCCGTAACAAGACGTTTTCCAGCTCCCATTAGTTTACCGAATAGGCCACTAGACTTTCCGCCACCGTCGCCGAAGATGGTTTCCATTTCAATATAGTCTTCCATCATCATCATTGCGCCAGCTTCTGCAATTACGCTTTCTTCTGGATCTAATTCAATTTCAACGAACTGCATATCATCGCCGTATAATTTATACTCAATTTCATGTGCTTTCATTATTTTCACCTCATATGTAGTGGATACTCATATTGTACAGAATTTAAAGAGATTAGAAAACAATCATTTTGCTAATTTTTAACAAAAAGTCATTTTAATTTTTCGACATGTAAGTTGCTGCTACGAAGAACAAAAGGTGACATTTACTTGCATTCTCCTTTTGTTTTTTACAGGGCAGGGGCTAAAAAGAGTCTGAACGTTTCTATGCAAGGCTGGATGCTCTCTCCCGCCTCAAAAAAGGTTTTCTACTAGTTTATATAGTTTACATATTTTGTGAAGTTTTAAAAAAATACTGAAATGAAAGTGTTCTCATTTGACGTTTTTGATAGAGCGTGATATAGTGAAATCACTATTGAGCTACATAATGTGGTACGGAAATAAAGCGTGTTTAATTCAAGGCGTTAGGTCTGAGATACATTCATGTCCTTTATATCCACCTTTTCATGTGGATTCATAGTTTCATTTTTATTTAGGAGGTACATGACATGCAAACAGGTAAAGTTAAATGGTTTAACAGCGAAAAAGGTTTCGGTTTCATCGAAGTTGAAGGTGGAGACGATGTATTCGTACATTTCTCAGCTATCCAAGGCGACGGCTTCAAAACTTTAGAAGAAGGTCAAGAAGTTTCTTTCGAAATCGTTGAAGGTAACCGTGGACCACAAGCTGCTAACGTTACAAAAAACTAATTAGCTAGCGAGAAAAAGCATTCCGAATTTCGGAATGCTTTTTTTATTCTTTTGAACTAGATTCATTCGGAGATAATTCCCCTTTAAAGGTGCGCTCTTCAAAATCATCAAGCATCTGCTCATATTCTTCATGTTCTTCTGTCGCATACACCTGTGGGTTCTTCCCATACATATCTGTTCCGATGAAGTTTTCAAAGTCTTCTACGTAACCGCGTGGCTCTTCGGCATCCATATACATCTCATCAAAATTCTTCGAGTCGCGGCGTTCTAAATCAGATGGCGTTTCTGATGTTCCATATAAAGCAACATCTTGCCAAGCATCCTCTGCATCATATCCAACGGCACTGTCCATATCGTATTTGCCAAACGGTGGCTCTACCAATTCTTCTTCAATGGGACGTGCACCTAGGTTTAATTTATTTGTCGTATGTTCAATACAAGTTGTAGCAGTCGGCATGGCTTCTAATCTTTCCAGCGGGATTTCTTCACCAGAAACTTCGCAAACCCCGTATGTGCCAGCTTCAATTTTTTGCAGGGCATCCTTTGTATCTTGCAGTTGCTTATGCCAAAATTCAATAAGTCCAAAGTCTTTTTCGCGTTCATATAATTCGGTAGCCATATCGCCAGGGTGATTATCATAAGCCGATAATTCTCCAACAGATTCCCGTTCAGAAGCACGGTCTGTCCCTTCATGATTTTGCAGCGTTTGTTCTAACTCTTGTTGTTGCTTTTCTAAAATAGACTTAAAATGATTGATTTGTTGTGGAGTTAACATAGTATCCACCTTCCTACAATTCGGTTTCTTTATGTAGTATGAGCTGGATTACAGGAAATATGAGGAGGAATTTAGGAAGGTAATGACATCGCCCATATATTGAAAAAGCACCGATATATTTTGAAATTGAAAAAAGGAGCTAACTAGCAGCTCCTCTTCTATAGAAAATATCCAAGCAATAGGCCCATTCCCATTAAAAATCCAAAGATTGTATTTGTTTTTGCAGTTGCAATCATTGCAGGTGCCATTTCCATTGGAATACTTTTTCCGATAAATCCTTTTGTTGCTTTAAATGCTTTCGGTGCACTTAGGAATACGATTAGCATCCATGGAGAGACGATTCCGACAATCATTAGGGCAATCGTCCAAATGTATGAAACGATAAACATAGATGCAAGGACACCAATTGCGTTTTCACGTCCAACGATAATTGCTAAGGTGTTACGACCGTTTTCTTTATCACCATCTAAATCACGAATGTTGTTAGAAAGTAAAATTGCACCAATTAAAATCGAATTTGGAATAGATACTAAAATAATTTCTGATGTTACAGTGCCAGTCTGAATGAAGAAAGAAATACCAATAATAATAACACCCATAAATAATCCTGCTGTTAATTCTCCAAATGGTGTATAGGCAATTGGAAGGGGGCCGCCTGTATAAAGGTAGGCAACGGCCATACAAACAAGACCGATTGCAGCAAGCCACCAGCTAGAATTCATACAAATATAAACGCCCAATAGCATTGCGATACCGAAAAATCCAAATGCTAAGTTCAATACTGTTTTTGGCGGAATCCCGTCGCGAACAATTGCACCGCCGATACCAACTGAACCTTCATGATCTAATCCTCTTTTATAATCAAAGTATTCATTGAACATGTTTGTTGCTGCTTGAATGAGAAGACAGGCAAGAAGCATGATAAAGAAAAGAGGGAGATGTATTTGATTAATACCCCCTACTTGCATTGCATAAGCTGTTCCGATAAAAACAGGAACAAAAGCTGCTGTTAATGTATGAGGACGTAATAAACTCCACCAAATGCGCCAACCCGTTTGTTTACTTGGTTTTGGCGACATAGAAGGGGAATTCGTTTCGACTTTCATTTCCATGTTGAATCCTCCTTGTCACATAATATACACAATTAAGTGTAGGAAAAGCAGCATTTAGTGTCAACGTTTATTTTCTAGGAAGAGAAGGGGAATTTCTCAGAAATGCTAAACGTTGACAGGGCTTTCGTTTGAGGTGTATCTTAAAATCAAGCGTATTTATGACTATTTTTCGCCCATAGGGGGGAGATTCTGTGATTCAGACGAAACAAAAAGATTTACAAGAAGTACTAATTACAGCTATTACACGTGCGACGAATGAAAAAACATTGGTCAGTTTTGTAAAGCAAATAGATTGGATGGATCCACTTCTTTTTTATGCAGCAGGAAAAAGGATTGCATCCGAAAATAGATGTTATTTTGCAGATCCGGCTCAGCATGTGATATTTGCTGGAATTGGCTCTGTTTTCACTATAGCAAATTCTTCTGACAAACGCTTTCAAGATGCTCGCGAAGAGTGGAGTAAAGTGCAGAAGAATGCAATTGTTCAAAGAGAAGAGTATGAATTTGGGACAGGACCACTTTTATTTGGTGGCTTTTCATTTGATCCAGAAAAAGAACAAACGGATCTTTGGAAAGAATTTAAAGATACAACATTGTCGTTACCAGCTTTTCTTTTAACAGTCAAAAATGAAAAAGCATGGTTAACGATAAATACATTTATTTCAGCTGAAGATTCGGCACAGATAATTTATGAAGAAATTGTTTCTTTGGAAGAAAGAATTTTACAAGAATGCAAAGGCCAGCTTACAGAGGAGAAGTTAACAGTAACTTCTAAAGTAGAAGTTGACCCAAAGGGCTGGATGAATGCAATTGTAAAAGTACAGGATGAAATGAAAAAAGGAAGCGTACAAAAGGTTGTATTAGCACGGGAATTAAAACTAACGATGAACCAAAATATTGATTCTGCTCGTGTTTTAGAAGCACTCCGCATTGGTCAGCCAGATTGTTACGTATTTTCCTTTGATTATAAAGGGGCATGCTTCTTAGGAGCAACGCCTGAGAGATTAATTCGAAAAGAAGGAAAGAAATTTACATCCATGTGTCTTGCTGGTTCGATTGGTCATGGTAATTCTATAGAAGAAAGTAAACAAAATGGTGCGATGCTTCTTCATGATGAAAAGAATTTGGCAGAGCATGGTTATGTAGTAAATATGATTCGAGGCGTATTAAATGAGCATTGCGAGTCTGTTAATATTCCGCAGCAACCAGGATTATTAACAACAAAAAATTTACTACATTTATATACACCAGTTGAAGCGAAAGGTGATGCATCACTTCTTTCGATGGTGGAAGAATTACATCCAACGCCAGCACTTGGCGGCACGCCTCGCCACGTAGCGATGAAACTGATTCGTGATGTAGAATTATTAGACCGCGGATTGTACGGAGCACCAATCGGCTGGATAGATGACAAAGGGAACGGTGAATTTGCGGTAGCCTTACGCTGCGGATTATTAAATGGTGATAAGGCATCCTTATTTGCTGGTTGCGGTATTGTGATTGATTCTGTGCCGCAACTTGAATATGAAGAAACAAGTTTGAAGTTTAGACCGATGCTTGGTGCTTTGGAGGAATTAATGAAATGAATAATCATATAGAAGCATTATCATATTATTTAGGCGCGTTTGTGGACGAAATGGCGCGTCTAAATGTATATGATGTTGTCATTAGTCCAGGTTCACGATCAACGCCGTTAGCCTTACTAATGGAGCAACATGAACAGATAAAAACGTATTTGCATGTAGATGAACGATCAGCTGCCTTTTTTGCGCTCGGTATTGCGAAAATGAAGAAGCGTCCTGTAGCGATTTTGTGCACATCAGGAACAGCGGCAGCAAACTATTATCCGGCAATTTGTGAAGCCTTTCATTCACGTGTACCATTGCTTGTTTTAACAGCAGACAGACCACATGAACTACGAGATGTTGGGGCACCGCAGGCAATGAATCAATTAAATTTATATGGTTCTTTTGTGAAACAATTTATGGAGATGGCACTGCCAGAAGCTAGAGAGCCTATGTATCATTATGCTCGTATGACAGTTGGACGTGCTATTGCAAGTGCGTCCCTTGAGCCAAAGGGACCTGTCCATATTAACTTCCCACTTCGGGAACCACTCATTCCTAATTTCTCTTTAGCAGATTTATGGGAAAAAGGTCGTGGTGAATATACAGGGGCAGTTCACCAAGGAAACATGACGATGGCCAGTGAATATGTAAGTTCTCTTACAGAGCGCCTTTCAAGTATGGAAAAGGGGCTTATTGTTTGTGGAGACGATAGTCATCCAGGGATTGCTGAACCTATCATACAGTTTGCTGCTAAAACCGGATATCCAATTTTAGCAGATCCCCTTTCAGGTCTCAGAAGCGGTGAACATGATAAATCAATGGTAATGGATTGTTATGATACATTTTTACGAAATGAATTGTTAAAGGATACTTGGAAGCCGGAAGTTATCATTCGTTTCGGTGGTATGCCTGTATCGAAAGCTTTAACGCAATATATAAAGAAACAAAAGACAGCTGTTCATATCGTTGTAGATGAGTCAGGAAAATGGAGAGACCCGGCTCTTGCAGCGACGGAAGTTGTATGTGCAAGTGATATCTCATTTTGTAAAGAACTTACAGATAATATGCAAAAGAGAGAACAGAATGATTGGTACGGGATGTGGAAACATATAAACGATGCGACGAAGGAAAAGCTTCGTGAAATCGAAACATATGAAACAGCATTTGAAGGAAAAGTGATTACTGATATTGTTCATGTGTTACCAGAGGAAGCAACTTTATTTGCCAGCAACAGTATGCCAATTCGTGATACAGATACGTTCTTCTTTACAACAGATAAAAGAATCAATGTAGTGGCAAACCGTGGTGTGAATGGGATTGATGGAATTATTTCAACAGCTCTAGGTGCGAGTACTGTTTGTGAGCCCCTTGTATTAGTAATCGGTGATTTATCATTTTATCATGATTTAAACGGACTATTAGCAGCAAAATTATATGATTTAAACATAACAATTGTTATTGTAAATAATGATGGTGGTGGCATCTTCTCATTCTTACCGCAATATGAATCAAAAGAGCATTTTGAATCATTATTCGGAACGCCGCTTGGACTTGATTATGAACATATTGTAAAGATGTATGGTGGTTCATTTGCGCGTGTAAATGGTTGGGAAGCATTTCGTGAAGAAGTACAAAAAGGAACAACTGAACGAGGATTACACGTTGTAGAAATTTGTACGAATCGTGATGAGAACTTAAAGATGCACCGTGATCTATGGGCAAGTACATCGAAAATAGTTACCGAAATTTTGCAAGGTGAAGTGAAATGAAAGTCATGCTAGAAGGTGTAACGTATGAATATGAAGTGGTCGGAAGTGGAGAACCGCTCCTACTTCTTCATGGTTTTACGGGTAGCATGGAGACATGGCGTTCTTTTATTTCTTCATGGAGTAAGCAATTTCAAGTTATCTTAGTGGATCTTGTTGGACATGGAAAAACAGAGAGTCCCGAGGAAATTACGCATTATGATATTCAAAATGTATCACGACAAATGACGGCACTACTCGATCATTTGCATATTGAAAAAGCACATATACTTGGTTATTCAATGGGTGGAAGACTGGCGATTACGATAGCATGCTTATATCCAAACCGTGTGAAGTCTCTTTTATTAGAAAATTGCACAGCTGGACTTGAAATGGAATCGGACCGACAAGAACGCCGCGCGAAAGATGAACAGCTTGCAGATCGAATTGAATTGGAAGGAATAGACGCCTTCGTAAGCAGGTGGGAAAATATACCGCTGTTTGCAACGCAAAAAAGGTTGTCACGAGATGTACAAGAGGCGGTAAGAACCGAGAGACTTGCTAATCACCCAAGAGGACTTGCAAATAGTCTTAGGGGTATGGGAACAGGTGCTCAGCCTTCATGGTGGAATCAGCTTGAAGAGCTCGCAATGCCTGTCTTGTTAATGAACGGAGAGAGCGATCCAAAATTCTTTCAGATCTTAAAAAACATAAAAAAATGCATTCCGCACGCGGAATTTGTCAAAATTGATGGAGCTGGCCATGCAATTCATGTGGAACAACCGCAAAAGTTTGATACAATAGTAAAGGGATTTCTAAAAACTATGCAGTGACACTTTTTTCTTTTGAAGAGAGTAGAACTTATAGATTAGCTAATGGACAAGTTAAATTGACTATTAGCACGATAAAAAAGGAGGTAATAGTAATGGCTATTGAATGGGTAAAAGAAGGCAATTACGAAGATATTATTTATTCCACATACAATGGTATCGCAAAAATTTCGATTAACCGCCCTGAAGTACATAACGCATTCCGCCCTAAAACGGTAATGGAGTTAATCGATGCTTTTGCATATGCACGTGATGATGCGAATGTTGGCGTTATCATTTTAACTGGTGAAGGTGGACGTGCATTCTGTTCTGGCGGCGACCAAAAAGTTCGCGGTCATGGCGGATATGTAGGTGAGGACCAAATCCCACGCTTAAACGTATTAGACTTACAACGTTTAATTCGCGCAATCCCGAAACCAGTTATCGCAATGGTAGCAGGTTATGCAATCGGTGGTGGGCACGTACTTCATATCGTATGTGACTTAACAATTGCAGCAGACAACGCTGTATTTGGACAAACTGGTCCTAAAGTAGGTAGCTTTGATGGCGGATACGGTGCTGGTTATTTAGCTCGTATGGTAGGTCATAAGAAAGCTCGTGAAATTTGGTACCTGTGCCGTCAATATAGTGCACAAGAAGCACTTGATATGGGCTTAGTAAATACAGTTGTACCATTAGAAGAGTTAGAAGCAGAAACAGTACAATGGGCACAAGAAATCTTAGCAAACAGCCCAATGGCACTTCGCTTCTTAAAAGCTGCATTCAATGCAGATACAGACGGATTAGCTGGTATCCAGCAACTAGCGGGAGACGCAACGTTATTGTACTACACAACTGACGAAGCAAAAGAGGGCCGTGACGCGTTCAAAGAAAAACGTCGTCCAGACTTCGGACAATTCCCTCGTTTTCCTTGATCAAAAGCGGAAGCGGCTCGTTTAGAGTATGAGGGAGATGGAGCTTCTGACGTAGAGGCACAGTTTGCCTCATGGGCGCAGAAGCGAAGCCACCGAATATTCTAGCCGCTGTAGCCGGATAGATTAAAAGCGGCAGCAAAAAAGAGACTTGATTCTACATCAAGTCTCTTTCTTTCATGGAAGGAGAATGTGTAATGAAGACGATGCCCAATTGGTTAATGCAGCGTGCTTTTTTAACGCCAAATCGTACTGCGATTGAGACAAAGGAAGAGAAAATAAGCTTTGCAGAATTACATGAAAAAGTATTATCTGTTTGTAAGCACCTTTCCTACTTACAGATAGAAAAAGGTCAAAAAGTGGCTGTTCTGATGAAAAATGGTACGGAGATGATTACGGTAATTCATGCCTTGTCTTATATAGGGGCAGTAGCCGTACTTCTAAATACACGTCTTTCAAGAGAAGAGCTACTTTGGCAAATGGAAGATGCTGAAGTTGTTTGCTTACTAACAGACCAAGAATTTGAAACGGAGCAGGTACCGGTTTACAAATTTGAAGAAGTGGTGAATGGACCGAAGCAACCCGCAATGATTCAAGAAGAGTTTTCTTTAGAAGAAGCGATGACAATTATTTATACGTCAGGAACAACTGGAAAGCCGAAAGGAGTTATCTTAACATATGGTAATCACTGGGCGAGTGCCGTTGGATCATCGCTGAACTTAGGACTCCGTGATGATGATTGTTGGTTAGCGTGTATGCCGATGTTCCACGTAGGCGGTTTATCCCTTCTAATGAAAAATATTATGTACGGTATGCGAGTTTTGCTCGTTCCAAAATATGATCCTGGTTTTATTCATGAAGCGATTAAAACAAGAGGAGTAACAATCATATCGGTCGTCTCTAAAATGCTGACGGACTTATTAGAAAGACTTGAAGGAGAAACATACCCAAACGCTTTACGCTGTATGCTATTAGGCGGAGGGCCTGCGCCAAAGCCTCTATTAGAAACATGTGTAACAAAAGGGATTCCTGTGTATCAAACATATGGAATGACGGAAACTTCTTCACAAATTTGTACACTATCAGCGGATTATATGTTAACGAAAGTCGGTTCAGCAGGAAAACCTCTTTTCCCATGTCAGCTTCGAATTGAGAAGGATGGTAGGGTTATGCCACCAAATGTTGAAGGTGAGATTGTTGTAAAAGGGCCGAATGTGACACATGGCTATTTTAAACGGGAAGATGCAACACGTGAAGCAATAAAGGATGGTTGGCTTCGTACTGGTGACCTTGGGTATTTGGACGAAGAAGGATTTTTATATGTACTAGATCGCCGTAGTGATTTAATTATTTCAGGAGGTGAAAATATTTATCCAGCGCAAATTGAAGAGGTGTTGCTTGCGCATCCGAAAGTTGTAGAAGCTGGCGTTGTTGGAAAAATGGATGCTAAGTGGGGACAAGTACCAGCTGCATTTATCGTAAAAACAGATCATGTAACTGAAGAAGAAATCATTCGTTTTTGTGAAGAAAAATTAGCGAAGTATAAAGTACCAAAAGAAGTGTATTTCTTATCAGAATTACCACGTAATGCTTCGAAAAAATTGTTAAGACGTGAATTAAGGCATTTGTTGGAGGAAATATAGATGAAGTTTAAAAAGGTGACGCTTTATATAACAGAAATGCCTCTTGTCGTGCCTTTTGCTGCAAGTTACGGAACGTATAAAAAGCGCGAAAGTATCGTCATTGAACTTGAGGATGCTGACGGATATATCGGTTTTGGAGAAGTCGTCGCTTTTTCTGAGCCATGGTACACAGAAGAAACTGTAATAACGGCGCTTCATATGCTTCAAGATTTTTTATTACCAGATTTACTGAAAGTGGAAATTACGCATCCGAATGAAATTCCGGGCCTCTTTCAGCATATAAAACGAAATCACATGGCAAAAGCAGGGATAGAAGGCGCTGTATGGGATTTATATGCGAGACGTCAAAACAAGCCATTAGCGACTTTACTTGGAGGAACGCAGCCAAAAATTGGAGTCGGTGTTGTAGTTGGGATAGATACGATTCCTAATATGTTAAAGAGAATTGAGATGTATGCAGAAGAAGGTTATGAGCGCTTTAAAGTGAAAATTAAACCAAAACTTGATTATGAGCTGCTGAAAGAAATACGAAGAGCCTTCCCCAAGATTCCATTAATGGCCGATGCAAACTCAGCGTATACGTTAGCTGATGCTGAGCAGTTAAAAAGATTAGATGAATTCCAGTTAATGATGATTGAGCAGCCTTTAGCAGATAATGATTTTCTTGATCACGCTAAGCTCCAACAACAGATTGAGACACCTATTTGTTTGGACGAGAGTATTCATAGCTTAGAAGATACAAGAGTAGCGATTACACTTGGAAGCTGCCGCATCGTAAATATTAAACCGGGACGAGTTGGTGGATTAACTGAGTCGATTCAAATTCATGATTATTGTCAGGAGCGCGGCATTCCTGTTTGGTGCGGTGGTATGGTTGAAATGGGGATTTCGCGTGCGCAAAATATTGCGTTAGCATCACTTCCGAACTTTACAATTCCAGGTGATATTTCAGCTTCGAGTAGACATTGGAAGCGAGATATTATTTTACCAGAAGTAATATTGCAAGACGGAAAAGTATTTGTTCCGAATGAACCTGGGTTTGGATATGAAGTAAACCGGGAAAGATTAGAAGAGATTACGAAAAAACGGATTGTATGTGAGAGGTGAATGCATGAGGCAGCAAGAAGATATATTGCAAGCCATACAGGTATATTTATTAGAGGTGCCAATTGTAAAAGTTGCATATATTTTTGGGTCTCAAGTAAGGAAAGAAGTGTTCAATCAGTATAGTTATCATATTGCAATTGAAACGAAGAATGCCTCGTATAAACAATTTCAGTGGCTATGCTTTGAGTTGACAGAAGAGCTAGAGGGAAGCGAGAAATTTGATGTGGTACGCTCCCCAATCCACAATTAAAAAAGCGTATCCTTCAAGAAGGAAAGCTATTTGTACAGCGTATATAAGGGCCTACGATGATTCGATTATCGTAGGCCTTTTTGTGATAAATGAGCAGTTCGTACTCATTCACGGTTATCTATAAATTCATGGTTCAATTGCATCTTTTCGTAAAACAAGCCTGTTTTTGGGAAAAACAAGCTCCTGATTTCCCATGTAAACATAATATAAATGGAATCCGCTCATTTAGAACATGATAGGATCCCCTTGTTGTTACGAATGATACTAAAGGAGGAATAGAGTAATGAGTGAAAAGTGCGATCACAATCATGACCATCACCACCATCAGCATATAAGACACGGCTGCGGAGGCGGCTTTGCGCTTCTAATTGTACTGTTTATTTTATTGATCATCATCGGTGCTAGCTGCTTCGGTGGTGGATGCGGTTACGGTGGCTATGGCGGTTATGGTGGCTTTGGTGGTTACGGCGGCGGTTACTGCTAACAAAAACTATTGAAAATAGCCTTGTGCATGCGCACAAGGCTATTTTATTCAAATTTTAAGACGTTGTGATAATTTATTAATGTAAAAGGAACGGATTAGGAAAAAGAAAATAATCTCGATGGTGCCAAATAGAGTTAATACGAATAGTAATTCTTTTAATAATGAAAATGAGTGTATAAATTGTAAAAATTGAATAGCGAATATCGTATGCACAGTAGCAACGATATAAGGTACAAAAAATAGGATTGCCAATTGAATGGTTGCAGAATGGAACATTTCCGTTTCTGTTAACCCAATTTTTGTAATGGTAATATATTTCTGTTCTTCCCTTGTTAAATCGTTATACATTCGGAAGTATAAAACGCTAGCTGCACCCATAAAGAAGATGACGCCGAGAAATGCACCGATAAAGAAACCGGAAACATTATTTTGTTTACTATAAGACAGTTCGTCACTAGCCGTAAAAATAGAGAATGGGATGGGCGTTTGTGTGTTATTATTTTGTTCTTTAGATTTAGAAATATTGTCTCTATCCTCGTTCGTTACTTTTAAAATATTTGTTGTTGGTAAAATGGCCTGTTCCCAGTTTTCCACTATATAATTATAAATTGTCATCGTTTCGATATGAGGAATCATCATTTCCACTACATAATCTTGCATAACCAGAATATAAGGAAGAGCAAACTTTGGCCCAATTGCTTGTTCAGAAAAGCCATTTATATGAAATGTTTTTTTGTTAGATGCGATCGTAATATTTTCTCGCTTTTCAAAAGGATGCATGGTTAAGCTTCTGACAGCTTTTGAGTAATCCGAAACAATATAGGTTTCGGATTTATCCAGCTGAATCGTCGGTCTGTTTAATAGTGTTGAAAGCTGGTTATAATCACTTTCTTTCATAATGGCAATATCGATATTAAAAGCTTGATCTTTTAACACGGTGAATTTGTTTTTTTTATACTGAAATTCGTAATTTGTTAACTCTCTTTCGATTATATCCGTATGCTTTTTTTCAAAAGGATTTTTCTCATCAGATATATAGGTGAAAGGAAACGGATAATCTGCTAAAATTGCCGCTTTTGTGTAATTATTCATTGCAAAAAGTGACGTGATAATCGTGAATGTAAGCGCAGATAGCATAGTAACGATAAACAGCATAGTAATATTACCACGTGTACGTGTTGCTAAATCCGAGATCCAAAGCATGTTAATTTTTTTCATATAAAAACGACGTCTCTTTTTTAATAACCAAATGAAAAGAAACAGTGTTTGTGAAAACAGTAAATAGGTTCCAATTGTTACAAGTGGAATGATTGATAATGGTGGAACAATAGCAAAGCCGCTTCGAATCGTTTTCTCTGATACATAACTTTCCGGAACACCAGCAATATAATAGCATCCTACTAAACAAGCCACTCCAAAAAGTGAAATGAGAATAGATGGGCGTCTCTCTTTTTTTTGTAGACCTTCATCTTTTATTAAACGCATTGTTTTGCGCGTGCGAATTAATATAGGTGTGAAAGTAGAAACAATCAAAAATAAAATGATAAATGTTATGGTTGTTATGATAATCGCTTTTGTTGGCCAATATAAATAAAGTCCTTTTACACCCGTTAATTTAGAAGTCACTAGTAGAAAAAAGTTAGAAAACACAAGGCCAATTTGAATGCCAACAAAAATTGCTAATATTCCAATCATCATATTTTCCATAAACACAAGTCGTTTTAATTGTTTCTTTGAAATGCCAAGAATGGTCAAAATACCGAATTGTTTTTTACGTACTTTTAAAAATGATCCGACAGAATAAAGGAGAAAAAAGAACGAAAACATAATGATGACAAATTGGGCCATCCCAATTAAATTCATCAGTGGTCCTCGCTCTTGTAAGCCTTGTAAATGCGGGTGATACGAATACACAGTAAATGAAAAGAAAACCGTAATTGAAAATACACTGCTTACAAAATAGGCAAAGTATGCTTTTGAATTACGAGAGACATTTTTAAATGCAAACTGCCAAAATGTCATCCGCGTCTTCCTCCGAGTAATGCCAGTACATCTAAGATTTCTTGATAAAACTTTTCACGATATAGACCGCGGTGTAACTCATTGTAAAGTTCCCCATCTTTAATAAAAATCACGCGATTGCAGTAACTAGCTGCAAATGGATCATGTGTCACCATTAAAATGGTAGCTTGCTCTTCTTTATTCAATTTTGTAAATAACTCCATTACATCAATTGCTGCTTTAGAGTCTAGATTTCCTGTTGGCTCATCAGCAAGCAAGAGCGATGGATGATGAATAACAGCACGAGCTACTGCGGTGCGCTGCGCTTGTCCACCAGAAACTTCAAAAATCCGCTTATTTAAAATATGATCAATTCCAAGTTTTTTTGAGATGTTATCAAGTTTTTCATCCATTTCTTTAAGAGGAACGTTATCTAAGGTTAATGGTAATACAATATTCTCACCGATTGTTAACGTATCTAATAAGTTAAAGTTTTGAAAAACAAAGCCTAATTCCTGACGGCGGAAAACGGCTAGTTTTTCTCTGCGGAATGTGTGAGGCTGTTTTCCATTAATAAAAACCTCTCCAGCAGTAGGAGAATCAATTGTTGAAATTACATTTAAGAAAGTAGATTTACCGCTCCCTGAAGGTCCCATAATTGCGACAAACTCACCTTTATCCACATGCAAATTAATATTTTTTAAAGCAGTATGAGGAACTTTCCCCTCATACACTTTTGAGACATTTTTAATGTGTAATACTTCTTCCATAAAACTCACCTTTCTATTTTTTAAAGCTTAATATGATGCGATAATTTTTGCATATATAAGGAACGGATTAACAAGAAAAAGATAATTTCAATCGTTCCAAAGATTGTAAGAACCACTGTAATCTCAGCAAATAACGACAGATTTATGATTTCTTGCAACATTTTTGTAGCAAAGATTGTATGAATGGAAGCTATAATATATGGAACAAAGAATAAAATTGCAAGCTGAATGGTTGCTGAGCGCTTCATCTCAGACTCCGTTAAACCAATCTTCGTAACGGTAATATATTTTTCTTGCTCGTTTGTTAAATCCGTATACATTCGGAAGTAAAGTACACTTCCAGCTCCAATGAAGAAAATAACACCAAGGAATGTGCCAATTAAAAAGAATGAAGCGGTACTTAATTTAATTTCGTATAGTGTATTACTTGCTTCCTCCATCATATATAAAGGCTCTGTAGATGAGATGTTGTGTCGCTCTTTTGTTAATTTTTCAAAATACTCTGCAGCGATTTCATGTGTCTTTTCCCAGTCTTTTACTTGAAAATTATAAAGCGTCATATGTCTCATGTTATTTGATAAAGCATTTACTGTATCATCAGATAAAATCAATATTTGTGATGTCCATCCAGTTGGTATCACGCTAATAAGTTCGTAACCTTTTACATGTAATGTATGTCCACTTTGAGAAAGTTTGATGCTTTTTTGCATGTACTCTTCTTGCATGGGTACCAATACGTTTTGATACCCGTACCCAGGTAATATATATGTTTCATCCGTCTTTACAGAAAGTTGCTTACGATGTAAAGCAGTTGCAAGCTTATTATAGTCACTTTTCTTTAATACATATGCCTCTTGTTCATAAGTAGTCGTTTCATCCTTTTGTAATGAAATTGCATATAAGTCCGTTTCGAACTTTTTATATGAAAATTGCTCTTCGCTAAGTCGCTTTTCTAACCAGTCCATATGCTGCGTGACAAGTGGATTGTTGTCGTATGAAAGATAGGTAAATGGAAATGGACTATTGTTGGTAACATCGAGTTTTATAAACTTCCCAAATCCATATATAAATGTAATCATTGTAAATGCAAGGGTAGATAGCATTGCTACAATAAACAGCATATTAATATTTGTCCGAATGCGGTTTGCTAAATCTGAAATCCAAAGCATATTAATTCGTTTCATATAAAACTTCCGTCTTGCTTTTAAAATACGAATGAGCAGGAAGCTAATTTGTGAAAAGAAAAAATAGGTTCCCATTGCAACTAATGATGGAATAACGAAAATACTAGAAACAATGTATATAGACCCTATTTCAGTACCAAGTGATACAAAGTATTTTGGATTTCCAGCTAGCACATAACCGGAGAATAAACATATAGCACCGAATAGAGAAATAAGTATAGATGGCTTTCGTTCTTTTTGTTTCACTTTCCCTTCCTTTAGAAGTCGCACCGCTTTTCTTGTTCGAATGAGTATAGGAGTGAATGCTGATACGACGATAAAGAGTCCAAGAAAGATTACAGCTGTTAAAATGATGGCTTCTGTTGGCCAATATAAATATAGTCCTGGGGCATATGTAATTTTCGCTGTTACTAATAAGAAAAACTGAGAAAATACAAGTCCGAATTGAATGCCAAAAAAGATAGATAATACTCCAATTAACATATTTTCTAAGAAAATAAGTCGTTTTAATTGCTTTCTGGATATTCCTAAAACAGTTAAAATACCAAATTGTTTTTTTCGAACCTTTAAGAATGTACCGATGGAGTAAAGTAAGAAAAAGAACGAGAAGAACACGATAACTACTTCCGAAAATATCATTAATCCTGAAATTCCATCAACCAAGTTAGACCCTTGTAATCGAGGATGAAATAAATACACCGCAAATGAAAAGAAAACGGCAATGGAAAATGCACTACTTATGAAATAGGCGAAATAAGCCCTTGAATTTCGGGTTACGTTTTTAAATGCAAACTGCCAAAATGTCATGCTGTATACCTCCGAATAGAAGATATAGTTTGAGTCGTGTTGCAAAAAATGTATGAGAGTGAATTCTCATACATTTTGCTGAAATGTGTTATGTTCATTGCTCTGTCACCTTCCTAGGTTCATCGGCTTGTGTATTCGCAGCGTTATGGAAGATGATTTTGATGCTTGTTCCTTTACCAACCTCAGAATCTAATTTCACAGAATGTCCTAAATAAGAGCAAATTTTACTTACAATATAAAGTCCCATACCAGTTGACTCTCCAAATGCACGACCATTTTTTCCAGTATAGAATGGTTCGAATACTCTTCGAATATCTTCTTGTGGGATACCAACACCTTCATCACGAATTTCTAGAATAATGTCTTTTCCGTTTCGATAAGCGGACAAGAAGACTTTCTTGCCACGCTCGCCAGAATAGCGAACTGCATTGGTCATTAACTGATAGATAATGAATTTAAGCCACTTTGCATCAGAAGCAACCGTAAGGTCAGAGTGGACTTCTAAAACGGGGAAAACCCCATTGCGAATAAAGAGTTCTTTTAAGCCATTAATATTTTTTGTTACGGCATCCTTGAGTGAAATCGTTTCTACATGGAAGTCTTCGTGGAAGTTATTAAGTCTTGCCATATATAAAGCCATATCAAGTCCTTGATTTAATCTTTCTAATTCTTTTTTAAATTTAGGAATGAGGTGTTCATCTTCCATTTCGAGTACCATAAGTTGCATAACAGAAACGGGTGTTTTCATTTGATGCACCCAGTGGTTAATAAACAATTGATGTTCTTGTTGTTTTACTTCATATGTTTGTAGCTCTTTTTGGAAGAGGCGATACTGCGTACGAACAAGTTCATTTACGCCGTGCGGCATCGGTGCAGTCGCTCTTTCAATAAACGCATCTTCCATTTTTTCTGGTGGCTCACTTAACCTATGATACATTCTGCGGTTGCGAACATAGCGATAAGCAAGGAAGCAAATAAATAAATATAAACTTAATACAATAAAGTAGAACTTGTTGCTTTGGAATCCATCTATTGCATCATAGAGAATGAAAATGATACCGAAGTTTAATGCATAAAGAAGAAAAAATGCAAAATGATCACGCAAAAATAACTTCATTCTTATTCACTCCAAGTTGCGTTAAAACGATACCCTAATCCGCGTACTGTTTCAATTGCATTCTCAATACCAAGTTCATTGAATTTCTTACGAAGGCGTGTAATGTTTACGTTTAATGTATTCTCTTCAACGAAGCTTTCATCATCCCAAAGTGCAGCTAATAAATCTTCGCGGCTTGCTGTACGTGGGTGTTTTGATAGTAGCATTTCCGCTAATATTGCTTCTTTTTTTGTTAGTAAAACTTGTTCCGTTTTAAAGTGAATCTCTGGACGTTCTGGATATAGTTTTAAACCTTCCACTTCCACAATACGTTCTGAAATGTTTGGTGCATAGTCACCGTAAATGCGGCGTAATTGTCCTTTAATTTTTGCCATGACAACATCGTAGTGGAATGGTTTTGTAATATAATCATCCGCACCATTTTCAATTGCCATAATTTGTTCCATCTCACCAGCACGTGCAGAAATGAAAATAATTGGGCAAGTTGATTCATGACGAATTTGACGGCACCAGTAGAAGCCATCGAACTTCGGTAAGTTTACATCTAGAAGCACTAGGTGTGGTTTCACTCTATTAAAAGAATCCATAATATCATCAAAGTTATCAGCAACAACCGCTTCATAACCATATTTTTGAATGTGAGACTGAAGTAAAGATGAGATATTTGGATCGTCTTCAACGATTAAAACTTTATACATATATATTCCTCCTCAAAAAACAATTGTAGCTATAGTGTAACATGTGTTTCTAGTCTTTTCATTATCTTGCAACAAGCGTTAGTAAACAGTATAGGGCAAAAGTGGAAAAAGTAAAAAGGGATGTGGATATAATTGACAATTTATAGTTTTTATTTTAACATTTAGATAAATATCTAAATGTCTAATTAGTGAAAGGAAGAAAGACATTGAACCAAGCATTTAAAGCATTAGCAGACCCAACAAGGCGAAAGATTTTAGATTTATTAAAAGAAGGTGATTTAACGGCTGGTGAAATTGCCGAACACTTCAATATGACAAAGCCAAGCATTTCGCATCATTTAAGTGCACTTAAAAACGCTGAACTCATTCAAGATGAAAAAAGAGGGCAATTTGTTGTGTATTCTTTAAATACAACGGTATTTCAAGATTTATTAACATGGGTATTTACGTTTACGAATAAAGGGGGAGAAGGGAAATGAGAAAACATCTTTTTGCAATCATATTAATTCTTATAACTTGTGTAGCATGGACGATTGCTTGGCCATATCTGCCGGATACAATTGCAACGCATTGGAATGGTGGTAAGGTAGATGGTTATTCTTCTAAACTATACGGAATGATTTCTATGGTCGGGATTATGATTGGCTTATATATATTTCTAAATGTTTTACCCAAAATTGATCCAAAGAGAACAAATTACGAGAAATTCTCTAAAGGCTTTATGGTGATGAATAATGGGATACTTGTTTTGCTTTTTGTAGGGAATATAGATATTATCACCAGTGGATTAGGATATAACTTATTTATAAATCGAATCCCAGAATTATTAGTTGGTATTTTATTTTTAGTGATAGGGAATTATTTACCACAGTGTAAACCTAACTTCTTTGTGGGTATGCGTAATCCATGGACACTCAGTAATGAGGAAGTATGGCGTAAAACACATCGTTTTAGTGGAAAGGTATTTGTAGCTTTGGGACTCCTTATGATTGTAAGTATTGTTGTACCAGCTGAGTGGAGATCATATATCATGCTTGCAATGATATTAATTGCTGTGGTGCTAACGAATGGATATTCTTATATTTTATATAAAAAGGAACAACCATAAATAGTAGATACGACTTAATGATATGTGGTAAGGATGAAGGCTTATTGCGTGTCATTTTAGTTTTTGAAGTCTGAATATTCGGTCTTATTGCGCGCCAGTTTAAATCGATTGGAGGAGAGCCTATGTTAGAAATCATAAATTTTAGCAAAACATACAAAGGTGGTAAAAGAGCAGTAGATGATTTGAGTTTAACTGTTCAAGCGGGAGATATCTTTGGATTTATCGGTCACAACGGTGCAGGGAAAAGTACAACGATTAAGTCGCTTGTAGGTGTTATAGACTTCGAAGAGGGAGAGATTTTTGTTGATGGAAAATCAGTAAAAAAAGATCCTATTGCGTGTAAAAAAGTAATGGCATATATTCCTGATAATCCAGATTTATATGAGCAATTAACAGGAATTCAATATTTGAACTTTGTCGCTGATGTTTTTGGGGTATCGGCAAAAGACAGAGAGGAACGGATACAAGAATATGGGGATGCTTTTGAGATTACGCCATATTTGGGAGATTTAATATCCTCTTATTCACACGGCATGAAACAAAAAGTAGCGATTATATCAGCAGTTGTGCATCATCCGAAATTATTGGTTTTAGATGAACCTTTTGTCGGTCTTGATCCAAAGGCGGCTCTTGTACTTAAGGGGGTTATGAAGGAACTTTGTGAATCAGGCAGTGCCATTTTCTTTTCTACTCATGTATTAGATGTAGCAGAAAAATTATGTAACAAGATAGCGATGATTAATAAAGGAAAACTAGCAATCTCGGGGGAAGTAAAGTCTTTGACAAGGGAACATTCATTAGAAGAGCTCTTTATGAAGGTGCTTGCCGATGAAGAATAATTCGCTAGCTCTTTTAAAAATCCGTCTGATAACGCAGCTTGGACTAAATACTTTTAAGTATGAAAAAGATAGGAAAAAGAAGCAAAATAAAATTTTAATTTCGGTATCAATTGCTTTCGTGGCTGTTATGTTGATGTTATATTGTGGAAGCGCGGCATATGGATTGGTAAAACTGGGGATAGGTGAAGTAATTCCAGTTTACGCATTTGTTATTAGTAGTGTATTAGTTTTGTTTTTCACGATGTTTAAAGCGAATGGTGAGATTTTTGCTTTTAAGGATTATGATTTTGTCATGTCTTTACCGATTCGTGTAGATACGATTATCGCTAGTAGATTTTTGTATTTGTATGTATTAAATACGTTGTTTTCAATGATAATCATGCTGCCGATGGGCATTGTTTATTGTATATACGAGAGGCCATTAGCTTCTTTTTACTTGATGTGGTTCATAACCCTGTTTACAGTATCTTTAATTCCGACAACAATTGCGGCAGTTTTTGGGGCAGGTATTACGGCAATTGCCTCCAAATTTAGATATGCAAATAGAGTCACTACCATTTTAAGCTTGGTGGCAATCATTATTTTTGGTTACTTTATGTTCAAACAAGGAAATACGAAATATAGTTTTGCAGATTTAGAGGGGATTGGAGCAATTGTTCCAGAGGGGTTAGTGAAGGTGTATCCATTAGCTAACATTTTTCAAAAAGCAATTGTCGATGCTAATATTGTAGCTTTTATCCTTTTTGTTGGTATATCAGTTATTTGGTATTATCTTTTTGTAAAAATACTAGCCTTTAAATATAAACAAATCAACACAGGTATCTCTACGTACCATATGCTTTCAAATTACAAGATTGATCGTATGAAGAAAGAAACAGTATTGATTGCATTATACAAAAAAGAACGGAAGCGTTTCTTTTCTTCTACCGTATATGTGATTAATATTGGTATGGGAGTTGTCATGGCAGCTATTTTCTCACTTGCGGTGGTTATAGTAGGACCAAATCAATTCACCGGATATCCAGGCATCGAAACGATTTTACAAAAAGTAGCGCCATTTGCTGTCTCAGCAATGATTGCTATGACATGTACAACATGCGTATCATTGTCGTTAGAGGGAAAAAACGTATGGATTATCAAATCATTGCCCCTAACACCTAAAATGATTTATGACAGTAAGATTCTCATGAATCTTTCACTCAGCATCCCTACCTCGATTATTAGTGGCATCCTTATGATGATAGGTTTAAAGGCGGATATTTGGACTTCTATGTTAATCATAATAACTCCTATTGCATATTCATTTTTTTCAGCAGTATGGGGTGTTTTTATTAATAATCGATTTGTCAATTATGACTGGGTGTCAGAAACACAAGTGGTGAAACAGAGTATGGGATCTGTTCTTGGTATGTTTGGAGGTATGATTATGGCTGTCGTACCTGCTTTGCTAGTAGGTACAGCTGTGATATCAAACTATAGGTTGTTTACTTTTGTAGTTGTTGTAATGATCTCGATTATCACTGCAACATTGTATAACAATGAATCTAAAAGAAGTATAAAGTGAAACGTTAGTCTAAAAAGCGCCATCGATAAGATGAGCGCTTTTTTCCACCTTACAGAATTGTAATGTTTCTGTAAGGAGAATGAATAGATAGCTCTTTGTCCCAGTGTTATAGTAGCAAAGTAGTTATTTCACAAGGTTAAATTTTGTTTTCTTCTGCTAAGTGCCCTTACATAACTGTCATGTTTGTGTAAGAAACATCGATAGTGGCAAGAGTGGAAGTTAAGATATAGTGAAAATAGAGAATAGAAGAAGTGAGGGATATAGAGATGAAGACGGTATTAGAAGCGAAAAATATTAAAAAAGTATACGATACAGGCGGAAATACATTCGAAGCGCTAAAAGGTATTAACTTACAAGTACAAGAAGGGGAATTCGTTGGAATTATGGGACCTTCTGGATCTGGTAAAACGACTCTTTTGAATGTTCTTTCTACAATCGATAATGCAACGAGCGGTGAAATCTTAATTGATGGGAAAGACATTGTGAAAATGAATGATGATAAATTAGCATTGTTCCGCCGCGATCATTTAGGTTTCATTTTCCAAGATTATAACTTGTTAGATACGTTAACGGTGAAAGAAAACATTGCATTGCCACTTGCGTTATCAAAAGTGAAAGCAAGCGAAATTGATCGTCGCGTTCTGGAGATTGCGAAGAAATTTGGTATTGATCATATTTTAAGTCAATTCCCGTACCAAGTATCTGGTGGACAAAAGCAGCGCTGCGCGGCATCACGAGCAATCGTTACAAATCCAAGTATGATTTTTGGGGATGAGCCAACAGGGGCACTTGATTCCAAATCAGCAACAGATTTATTAGAAAGTATGAAGGCATTAAATGAATATGATAATTCAACAATTTTAATGGTAACGCATGATGCATTTGCCGCGAGTTATTGTAAACGTGTTATCTTCATTAAAGATGGTGAGCTATATAAAGAATTGCATCGCGGGGACTTAACACGTAAACAATTTTTCCAACAAGTAGTCGACGTAATGTCCGCAATTTCTGGGGGGATGACAGATGACATTATCTAGTATTGCCCTCCGCAACATACAGCGGAATTTTAAGGATTACTTTTTATATTTTGCATCTATGATCTTTAGCATCGTCATTTATTTTACATTTAAGGCGCTTGAGTATAACTCACAAATGGAAAAAGCAGCGGAAGGTTCTAAGAAAATTAGTGGAGCATTCCAAGTATCAAGTGTGATGCTGATTATTTTCGTAGCGGTATTTATTATATACTCTAATGGATTCTTTACACGTAAGCGTAAAAAAGAAGTTGGTTTATATTCTCTACTAGGAATTCGAAAAAGACAAATTGGTAAAATGTTATTTTATGAAAATATGCTGATGGGCTTGATGTCATTAGTAGTCGGAATCGCGATTGGTAGTGTACTTTCAAAGTTATTCCTTGAATTATTAGTAAGCATGATGGGATTAAATTTAAATGTACATTTTGAATTACCAATGGCTGCAATTATTGATACGGCAATTATCTTTTTTGTGATCATTCTTTATACATCACTGCAAGGGTATCGTTTAATCTATCGCTTTAAATTAATTGAACTTTTCCGTGCGGAGCGTGAAGGGGAAGAGATGCCAAAAGGATCCGTGATTATGGCATTACTTTCAGTTTGTTTAATCGGTTCAGGTTATTTCTTATCACTGATGTATATTAAAGCAATTAAATATGCAGACTTTATGACAGTCGCGCTTTATATTTTACTTGCAACAGTACTTGGTACGTACTTACTATTTATGTTCTTTACAGTATTTGTATTAAAACGAGCAAGAAACAAGAAATCATCTTTCTATAACGGTATGAACATGGTAACGACGTCCCAACTACTGTACCGTATTAAAGGAAATGCAAAATCCCTCGCAACAATTGCGATATTAAGTGCGGTAACATTAACAGCGGTCGGTACGTCGGTTACGATGTATTACAACACATTTAAGCAGGCGAAGGAATTTGCACCGTATAGTTATTCGTATGAGAAAAAAGATGCAGCATTAGATAATAAAATAGAATCTATTTTTAATGAGGAAAAGAAAAACCATCCAGTTACAAATCAATTTGAAGTTGAGATGGTTCCTGTGAAAGGAAAGTTTGAAGGAAAACAAGCAGATATGCTTGGAAATACTCATTATCGAATTACTGAGCAATACCAACTTATCTCGAAATCATCTTTTAATACCCTTGCGAAAAAGATGAATATAGATACAGTGGATATAGGGGCTGATGAGGCCTTTGTATATGATGGTTCATATATTGAGGAATATGAGTTTAACGCTGACTATAAAGGACATAAAGCCGTATTTCCAATTGGAAAAGAAACAAAGACTCTAGCAATTAAAGGTACAGGAAGTAATAATGTCACAAACTTAGGTGAATTATTTGTAATTGTTCCAGATCAAGTATATGAACAAGCTAAAAAAGTAGTTGGAACACGCGTTGTGAAAAATATTGATGTTAAAGATGAAAGAAACAGTAAAGTTCTAACAGAAAAATTAGCGAAAGTCATGCCGGCTGGAAAATCTGAAATTGAAACACCATTCAGAGACTTCTATACTGGTTTCCAAGCAGGACTTGAAGCGACAGGGTTAATGATGTTTATTGGACTATTCTTAGGTTTAGTGTTCTTGCTTGCAACAGGTTCTATTATTTATTTCAAGCAGTTAACAGAAGCAAGTGCAGATCGCGATCGTTATGTTGTACTTCGTAAAGTTGGAGTTACAAAGCGAGAAATGAAAAAGGCGATTGCAAAACAAGTAGGTTTTATATTTGCAATTCCATTAATAATTGGGATTTTACACAGCTTATTTGCGCTAAAAGGCTTATCAAACTTGTTACCATTTGAAATATTGATCCCATTATTAATGAGTATCGGTGTATATAGTGTTATTTATATTGGATATTACTTCTTAACAGTTCGTTCTTATTACAAGATTGTGAGTGCGAAGTAATGAAGAAAGCAGCTATCGCTATAGGCGGTAGCTGCTTTTATATTTTCTATCCTGTTCATTTCTTCATAAAATCTTAAGAAATTTCCATGCTATTTTTTAAAAAATGATAGTTATACTTGGAGCTATATTAGATGATACCGAATGAAAGGGAGAGGTTAGAAATGCAATTTATTACATTCTTAACCGAATTTGTGAAGCATCCAAAGAATACTGGGGCAATTGCACCTAGTTCGAATAGATTAACCAAAAAGATGGTAGGCGCAATTAATTTTGAAGAAGCAAAGTATATTCTAGAATTGGGGCCTGGAACAGGAGCATTTACACGAGAGATTATAAAAAGAAAAAAAGAACACACGATATTTATCTTAATTGAAATTAATGAAGTTTTTTTCAAAAAGTTACAGGAGCAGTTTAAGGATGATCCAAACGTTTTAGTCATACATGGATCAGCGGAGAATCTAAAGAAGTATATAAAGGAGTTTCAAATAGAGAAGGTTGATTACGTATTATCAGGATTACCCTTTACATCTTTACCAACGGAAGTATCTTCTCGTATTTTATCCAGCGTAATAGAATCATTAAGTGAGGACGGCGAGTTCATTACATTTCAATATTCGCTTGCAAAGAAAGCATTTATCCAAAACTTTTTTCAGGAAATTTCACTAAAAAAAGTTTGGTTGAACCTTCCTCCAGCGCATGTTTTTAGTTGTAGAAAGGCATGCACGTAATGGAATTACATGAATTGTTATCTTATATTGAGACGTATGGTTACGGGGCTTTATTTTTTTGTTTATGGCTTGGGATTGTAGGTATGCCAGTTCCAGATGAAATGATTGTGATGAGTGGTGGCTTTGTATCGTCGCTGGACATACTAAATATAATTCCGGCCTTTTTGTTAACCTATTTGGGCGTTGTGTCAGGCCTCTCTTTAGGGTATATACTTGGAAGGATATTTGGTGCTAAAGTACTTGATAAATTGTTGGAAAAGAAAAAAGCGAAGTACTTGCTGAAATCACAAGAAATGATTGGTAAATACGGACAGTATGCATTAGTAACAAGCTACTTTATACCTGTCGTTAGACATATCGTACCCTATTTAGTTGGGATGAGTAACATGAGATTTCAAACGTATGCTTTGTATTCCTATACGACAGGATTTGTTTGGACATTGCTTTATTTCGTACTTGGATCTTTGTTTGGAAAACATATCAAAATGATTGTAGAACTGGCAACGAAGTATGGTATTTATTTAGGGGGAGTAGTTGTCGTCATAGGTAGTATTTTTTATTTGTACCTACAAAAGAAGAAGCGAATAGTAAATACATAAATAATCTAAAATGAAGTTGTCTTCGTACATGGCAATGGCTTTAAAGTTTCCCCTAGATGCATGGGGCTTTTTACGTACAGTGTAAATATTTCTTAGAAATGTTTTATAAAAAAATAAAAGGTTGTTAATGTTTTAGGTAACAACCTTTAGTAACCGATATAAATAAACTTCCATCAGAAATCGATGGAAGTTATATTTGGTTTTATTTTTCTGTAACAACCGATGCGATATATGGTAAATTACGATATTTTTCAGCACAGTCAATACCATAGCCGACGATAAACTCGTCTGGGATTTGGAAGCCAACGTATTCTGCTTTTAAGTCAACTTTACGACGTTCTGGTTTATCAAGTAATGTACAGAATTTCAATGCTTTTGGCTTATGCATAAGGAAGTGATCTTTTAAGAAGTGAAGTGTTAAGCCTGAATCAATGATGTCTTCTACAACAATTACATTTTTGCCTGTAATGTTGACATCGATATCTTTTAATAACTTAACTTTTCCTGTTGTTTCCGTTTGGTTTCCGTAACTAGATGCAGAAATAAAATCGATAGTTACTTCATTTTTAATGTGACGAATTAAATCAGCAGCAAATACGAAAGAACCTTTTAATACAGCGATTACAACGATTTCTTCGCCTTCAAAGTCGCGTTCAATTTGTAGTGCTAGTTCTTTTACTTTTGCTTGTAACGATTCTGTAGAAATTAAAGTGTCTTTTATTTCAATGTTCATAATAATCCTCCTAGATTGTAAAACTGGTGAACATTTCGACTGTAAAGGATTGAGAGGAAAAAGTCAAAAATGAGAAGTACATATTTGATAAAGGTTTATTTCTTACAAAAATGTAAGGTGATTTGTAAGGAAAATCGATAGTTACATAGTTGTCTTTTGGATAAACTTATGAATGTAAGGTAAAAGGCAAGCACATTTTAGGTAAAGTAAGCTATAGGCACTCTATGTGAAGAAGGAGTAGAAGGGAATGAAGAAACGTTGGACAACCTTTGCTTTGTTATCAGCTAGTAACACAGTTGTATTAGCTGGAGATATGAGTTTTTCGTATTTGTTTGATCGAGAAAAAGATCATTCTTCTTCCATATTTACAATGGAATGGTGTAAACGGAGCGAAAGTTGTAAGTTTGAAGAAGAGACCCCTAATGAAGAGCGAAGAGTCATTTTCACAAACCCTATAAAGGCATGGGGTGTTCAACGTCGTAAGTGTAACGTCACTAATCACTTAAAGAAAACTGAGCCGAGACAATTAGTTATCACTTCAGACCCTTTTACTTTACATTCACGTGAAAGTAACAATTAGGCACTGAAATAATGAGACACATAAAAAAGCATTGTAGAGGGAATCTACAATGCTTTTTTTGTTCTTTTTGGATGCACTTTAAACGTTCAGATATGCGGGGGATTGTATTTCTGATATTGATTCAATCTTTAACAGAAATCCATTTTATCTGCATCTCATATTTACATAACGGATATATCCTATAAATACATCTGATGCGATGTGAAAAAGCATACAAGGAGAGAAATAAAATGAAAAAGAAATTTTTACCAATCTGTGCGATGGCACTTTTATCAGTAGGGTATTCGTCAGTGGCTAGTGCGTCTACTGGCACAATGACAAAAGAAGAAGTAACGCAAGTACAGCAAGATATGGCGAAAAAAGAAGCAGCGATTCAGGAACAACATAAAAATGAGGTAGCAAAGAAAGAGGCAGTAGCGCAAGTACAGCAAAAAAATGAGATAGCCAAGAAGGAAGAAGCAGTACAGACACAAGAAAAGCAAGATATGGCAAGAAAAGAAGCAGCAATTCAAGCACAGCAAAAGGATGGAATTGGGAAAAAAGAAATAGAAAAGCAGGCAGTAAAAGGTGAAAAATTACCAAATACAGCATCAAATAGTGTAGCAATGATAGCATTAAGTGCATGCCTTATGGCGTTAGGGACATTGTTTGGATTGAATCGTCGTAAGGTTAAATCGTAAAACGAAATGTTCATTGGTCTATAAAACATGGGGTAATTTCATATATTAAAAATGGTAGGATATCCCTACCATTTTTTGCATGGAGGGATTAAAAGTGACACTTCTTAATCGTATTGGATTCGCCCTTATAATAATTGGTATTCTTATTGGAGGTTATTATTCTTTTGAATGGTATAAGGGGAAAAGTTCTGCGCAAGATTTAACGACAGAAGAGATAAAGGATTTTGAAAAAATACAATCAAAAGAGCATTCTACTGAAGTACCTGTAAATTCTCAAGTGTCTTCTTCTCAGATGTCATATAAAGAAGGTGAGAAAGTAGCTCTATTAAATATCCCGAAAATAAAGAAGAAGTTCTCTGTATATTGGGGATCTAATGATACCATTTTGAAAAAAGGAGTAGGTATGTTTGTTAGTGATATTACAACAGTCCCTTCTGAACGAGGCCATACAGTGTTGAGCGGACATCGTGATACTGTTTTTACAGAGTTAGCAGAGCTGAAAGAAAAAGATAAACTTATTATAGGATATGATAATAAAATTTATAGTTATGAGATTCAAAAAACATGGATTACACATGCGGATGATCGCACAGTCATTGTGAAGAAAGAAGAGCCAACATTAACGCTAACGACCTGCTATCCATTCAATTATATAGGAGATGCACCGGATCGATATATTATTGAGGCAAAGTTGATTGCTACTGATTCAAGATGAGATTACAGTATTCTTATCTTTTGGTATTTAGTAACGAGAGAGGGAGAAGAATATGTCAAAAACAATTTTGATTGTTGAGGATGAAGATATTTTACGTGAAATTTTGAAAGATTATTTTTTAAATGAGCAATACCAAGTACTTGAGGCAAGAGATGGAAAAGAAGCTTTATTCTTGTTTGAAGAAGAGGAAGTTCATTTAGTTATTCTTGATATTATGTTACCAGAATTAGATGGTTGGTCTGTTTGTCGAAGGATCCGTAAGACGTCTCAAGTGCCAATTATTATGCTGACAGCACGTGTAGATGAGGATGATACATTACTTGGATTTGAGCTAGGGGCAGATGATTATGTAACAAAGCCATATAGTCCGCCTATTTTATTGGCAAGGGCGAAACGATTGCTGGAAAGTAGGGCAACTATAAGTAAGTCTTCGGACAATGAAAATGATACATTATCTATTCATGGAATTTATGTTCATTTTCCTTCTCGCGTTGTTATGATAGATGGAATGGATATTAATTTAACACATACAGAGTTTGAAATATTAACGTATTTTATGCAAAATCAGGGGATTGTTCTTACGAGAGAGCAGTTGATTTCAAGAATTTGGGGATATGAATTTGCTGGTGATGATCGGACTGTGAATAGCCATATTCGTAATTTACGAAATAAATTAGGTGATAAAGCAAAGCATATTACAACTGTTGTTCGGATGGGGTATAAATTTGAGGGGAATGTATGAGAAAAGGGATTGTACTCAAATTATTTATTCTTACAGCGGCTTTATGTATGCTAATTCTAGCAACAATATTTATTGGACAAACAATATTTTTCAAACAATATTATGCAAACCGAAAGGTGAACGATATTAAAACGAATATAAGCTCTTTTGAGAGAGATTATTTGAATAATAGTAACACTGAAGCTATTCAGAAACTGGAACAAGATTTTTATCGAGAAAATAATACATGGATTACGACGTTAGATAGTGATGGCAATTTAAAACATGCAGATGATTTTTATTTAGAGGTAAAGTTGGATCGGCTATCGCAGAAGGAACTTGGAAAAACAAACATTACAATCCCTCTCTATTATCTGATGGCGATAGAAGAGGTTGAAAATGAAAAACTCCCGTATTTTTCAGGGTTGCAAATTTCAATTTATGGGATAGATAAAGATTCTACATTTGTCCCTGCTGTATTAAATGTAAGCAAGGGAAGTATAAATTGGTCCAACAAGCCTTTAGATAAGAAAGTAAATGAAATGGCTCTTAAGCTGAAAGAGGAAAGAAAAAGTGCTGCACAATTTCCTAGTACTGTTTTTGGGGGAACCATTACAAAAGTGCAACTGCCTGATAGTAAAGGGGTAGTGAATCCAATTTATAAAAATACTTTGTTTTTGGAAAGTATAAAAGAATTTCAAGCAGAATTACTGTTAAATGAAAATGAAGATAATAATGATACCTTAAGAGTAAATGACTATGAAAAAAATGATATAAAATATAAATTATTAATTAAACCAATAAAAGAAAAAGATGGTTCGTTAACATATATATTCGCAATGGCTTCCTTGCAGCCAGTAGATGAAGCGGTGCAAATGGTGAAGGATTATTATATATATATCATTGCATTTGTATTAGTACTTATTTTTCTAGCTTCTTTCTATTATTCAAAACAAATTGCCAAACCATTATTACGAATAAACGACACAACGAAAAAAATCGCAAATTTAGATTTCACTGAAAGAATCCCCATTACTTCAAAAGATGAGATTGGTGATTTATCACAAAATATTAATATGTTGTCTAATACGCTCCATTCACATATTGAACAATTGGAACAAGACATCGAAAAAGAAAGAAAGTTAGAAAACACACGAAAAGAATTTATTTCGGGTGTCTCGCATGAATTGAAAACTCCGCTAAGCATTATGAAAAGTTGCATTTCTATTTTAAAAGATGGGGTGGCAGAGCATAAGAAAGAGTATTATTTTCAGGCAATGGAAAAAGAAGTCGATAAGATGGATATGTTAATTTTGGATATGCTGGAGTTAGCTAAATTTGAGTCTGGTACGTATAAAATGAAAATGGATATTTTTTATATTGATGGAGTTATTGAGCATATATGTGAACAACTATCATTAGAAATAGCGAAAAAAGAATTGAATGTTCATAAATGCCTTTTGCCAATCGAAGTTGTTGCAAATCAACATCGTATCGAACAAGTAATTATAAATTTTGTAACGAATGCAATCCGTTATACACCTGAAAAAAAGGATATTATTATTTCTATAAGAGATGAACTGAATCGAATAAAGATTTGTATAGAAAATAAAGGCGCTCATATTGAAGCGGAACAATTAGATAAGATTTGGGATCGGTTTTATCGGATCGATACAGCTCGTCAGCGCTCAAAAGGTGGAACAGGACTAGGGCTCGCCATTTCTAAAAATATTTTAGAACTTCATGGTGTGGAATATGGTGTAGATAATACAGTAGATGGTGTACTGTTTTACTTTTATTTACATAAAAAAGTGTAGAAACGAAATTCTACACTTTTTTATTATTTCTTAATTTTATTTTGATAGCATCTTTACTTTATCTTTATATTCTACACGTATAATTTATATAAAAAATAAGGTTTACAAGGAGTAGATTAGCCATGAATAGTAATTTACTAAGTGTAATGGTATTTATATTCTTATGTGTATTTATTGTTTTTATTATTGACATAACTCATTAAATAAAAAATAAGATTGCCATTTAGGCAACCGTATTTTTTGAATTCAAATTATGTGCACCAATACTTTTAAATAAGCGTGGAGCTGTTGTAAATAGAAGCATTAGTAAAGCTGTACATAAAGCGAAAGAACCAAGCATTGTACTACCGTTCACAATCAATGAATAAAGAACAGCCGATTGTCCAGGCGGTGCGTATTTCCCAAAAAAGATAACCCCGGCAATAAAATGACAGAAATAACGTGCTAAGCTACCAATGAGTGTAGCAATAACAATATAGACCATTGCTTTCTTACCTTGATTATTCGCCATTGATTGCTGAATAGGTTGATAAAATAATCCAGCAAAACCGATAAAAGCAAATGCAACGAAGTACTCAATAAACGCTTGAACTGGCGTTAAAATATAAGCATCTCCGAATACAATTTGCAGTAGTCCCCAAATTAAGCCACCGAAGAAAGCCGTTTTAAATCCCCAGCGGTATGCGATAATAAAAATAGGAATCATAGCAAATGAAATGGAACCGCCTGTTGGAAGTTTAATCGAGATTGGTAAAATGTCGATGATTAAGGCGAAGGCTGCAAGGATTGCAGATTCAATCATCGCTTGTAAATTGGTGTTACGCATGTTCTTATTCCCCCTAAATCTTAGTTGCACAAAAAAAGAATAATTTACCATAGGGAGATATGAAATACGTAAGTAGAAAATGATGAGGTATATGTATTTCGACGCTTGCACAATTCCTACGTTAGCATTAACTAACAGGTTCTAAGGGTCGGAACGAATTGTTCCCTCTCAGCAACGAGGCTCCCCCTGTGATAACGAGATTCTTTATTTGTTAGGTTCAGTGTAATCGAAATGGATGAGAATGGCAAATGAATCTGTTATGACAATTATTTAAATATAATTGTGCAAAAATGTTAATAACTATGAAGGGAAAGCTATAGTACTTGATTCATAGAATATGATATAATTTTCATGAAAATAATTATCATTCTCTTCGAGGGGGAAGATTATGAGTTTAGTTGATATTAAAATAGGTGAAACAGTACTTGTAAAAAATATACAATCGTTAGATAAGTTATTAAAGCGTAGATTAGCTGCGTTTGGTCTTTCAGAAGGAAGTGAACTTCGTATGAAACAAAAAGCAATGTTTAAGGGACCGTGTACGCTAGAGTGCCGTGGACAATTAATTAGTATTCGTCATTGTGACGCGAAAATGATAAAGGTGGAATTAGCGTGAATAAAGTTGCATTGCTAGGGAATCCGAATACGGGGAAAACATCATTATTTAATGCGCTAACAGGTTCTTATGAATATGTAGGAAACTGGAGCGGGGTAACAGTAGAAAAGAAGGTCGGTAAGTTAAAAGATAAGCAAGGGACATTAATTGATTTACCAGGTATATATGATTTAAATCCGGTTTCTCGTGATGAAGGTGTTGTTACAAATTTTCTACTAACAGAAGAATTTCATCATATGTTAAATATTGTTGACTCTTCTCAATTTGAGCGCAATATGCATTTAACATTGCAACTATTAGAATTTGGTAAACCAGTTTCCATCGGTTTAAATATGATTGATGTAGCAAAGCAGCGTGGAATTATTATCGATGTGAACAGGTTATCAGAAATATTAGGAGTAACAGTTGTTCCTGTTGTTGCGAGAAGTGGAAAAGGCTGCAAAGAGTTACTTGCAACCCTACATGAGAGTGAGCAAAAAGAGCAAAAGCCCTTCAGTATTTCATATGGTAAACAAATAGATGCAGGAATTGCAGATATCATGGAGTTTTTAACTAAGGAAAATTATGAGAATCCAAGGTGGCTTGCACTTCAATTTTTAAGCAATAATGGAGTAGTAGAACAAGAAGTAAAGAAATTGCCGGTGTATGAAAAACTTATAGCGATTCGATCAGAATTAGAGGAAGAAATTGATGTAACGCTGGAACAACATATTTATCGTTCACGTGCAGCGTATATTGAAAAGTTAAAAACAAATGTGATTCAGCATGAGAAGGAAGGGAAAATTCCTTTTTCAGAAAAAATTGATCAGTTAATCACACATAAAGTTTTAGGACTTCCAATCTTTTTAGCTGTTATGTTTTTTATTTTTCAGGTTACGTTTACGTGGATTGGAACACCTTTATCGGATATGCTGGATGAATTTTTCAGCGGTCAACTCACCGATTGGGTAACAGCGGGTTTAACAACTATTGGGGCCTCTGATTTTATTCAAGCGCTCGTTACAGAAGGAATTATTGCCGGTGTTGGTGCTGTATTAGTATTCGTTCCACAAATCTTTGCATTATTTTTCTTTATTTCGTTATTAGAAGACTCAGGATATATGGCTCGTATTGCAGTTGTGATGGATCGTATTATGGAATTCTTTGGTTTAAACGGGAAAGCATTTATTCCAATGATTATCGGTTTTGGTTGTAACGTTCCAGGGATTATGGCGGCAAGAACGATTGAACAAGAGAAAGAGAGGCTACTTACAATTTTAGTAACGCCGTTTATGTCTTGTTCAGCACGTTTACCGGTATATGCATTATTTGCGGGAGTCTTTTTCCCTCATAACCAAGCGACTGTTGTATTTTCTTTATATATTGTTGGTATTGTTCTTGCTTTGCTTGTTACAAAGGTAATGTCTCTTACTGTTTTAAAAGAAGAAAAATCAATTTTTGTTATTGAACTTCCACCTTATCGTGTGCCCCAAGCAAAAACATTATGGCTTAGTACGTGGGAAAAAGGAAAAGGTTTCGTTCGTAAAGCGGGTACATTTATCTTTGGTGGTTCCGTTGTGATTTGGTTATTAAATTATGCAGGTCCATCAGGATTTGGCGTAGATATGGGAGATAGTTTCTTAGCGATGATTGGTGGTTTTGTGGCACCGATTTTAGCACCGCTCGGTTTTGGAACATGGCAAGCTGCGGCATCTTTATTAACAGGATTTTTAGCAAAAGAAGTTGTTGTTTCCACAATGGCCATTATTTATGCGGTGAAAGAAGATGTATTAGGAAATGTAATGGGAGCGCACTATACTGCGTTATCAGCATATGCATTCATGTTCTTCATTTTGTTATACGTTCCGTGCTTGGCAACAGTAGCTGTTATTCGCCGTGAAACAGGATCTATAAAGTGGACAATTTTCTCTGTTGTTTATCCACTTATTGTTGCTTATCTATTAACGCTCGTTATATACCAAGTTGGATCTTTACTCGGATTCTAGAAGGAGATGTATCATAATGATAATCAATATTGTCATTGGAGCTGTTATTTTTGGTTATGCAGGATATACATTATTCAATTTTGTGAAGAGAAGTAAAAAAGGGAAGTGCGCAGCATGTTCCTTAAATAAGTCATGTCAGTCGAATAGTTGTAGTCCTGATATGGAGCAAGTAGTTAATAAATAGAAAAAAGCTTTGCGAAATTGAAGTGACCCCTAAAAGTT
>NZ_NTRO01000076.1:0-5986 GCF_002560575.1 Bacillus sp. AFS023182
TATCTTTGCACCAGAACCTTGAATTACGTATAGGAATGGAAAAGTACTTAGCTGATGAGATTATTAGATTAGAAAAACTCTACGGATTTAGTGGTATTTGTATAGATTTAAATGAAAGTACTATTAAGGCAGGTAATAATTGTACCGTTATTCCAGCAGCTTTGAAAAATGTAAAAGATTTCTACAAAAATGAAGGTAAACACTTTTTAATTGCTTTAGCTCCTGAGTTTCCTTACTTGCGTGATAATGATAAATACCTTTCTTACCTTGTAGGACTAGAAGGTTATTATGATTTGGTTTGTCCCCAATTTTATAATCAGGGTGGCGAGGGCCTATGGGTTGATGAAGTTAGTGCTTGGCTCGCACAAAATGATGATGAACGAAAAGAAGATTTTCTATATTATGTGATGGATGCTATAGCAAGTGGTACAAAAGGGTTTATTAAACTTCCTCATGATAAGTTAATAATGGGTCTTCCTGCTAACGGTGACGCTGCTGCTACAGGATATGTTACTGATCCATCCGCTGTCTTGAATGCTATGGAAAGGTTAAAGCAAAGTGGAAACGCTATTCGTGGTCTGGCGGCATGGTCAATAAATTGGGATGCTGGTCAAGATAAGAATGGTCAATCATATTCTTATGAATTTATTAAACGATATAAAGATATTGCTAAACGGGTCTAACTAGTCGACTTTTATTAAACTAGCTGAATTAAAATAATTTTTTAAAGAGCCTTTTCTTATAGGGGTCACCATATCATTCCGGGAAAATTGTATCTTAAGATAAGATGAAATACAGCGGTAGGGCTGCTAAGAACCTTAAAATGTGTATATAGGGGGGATTAATAGTGAGAAAAGAAAGTTGTACTTTACTCATTGAAGAATGTGAAGAATTATTAGGTCAGATAGATGCTAAATTTAGTGAAGCATTTGAAAACCCGGAAAATGTAGAGGTTGCAGTACCTAAAGTTAAAAGCTTCTTGGAACATTGTAGAAGCATACTAGAATATACAGCACAAGACATTTTTAAGTTGGTAGTGCCTGAACAGGAAAGAAACAGGAAACTACAAAGTAAGAAGGACAATAAAGTCTATTTTCCTTATGGGCCAACAAAAAAGATATTTAGAATCCGTGTTTCGCAAAACCTCCCAGGATTACTGAGTAGTGATGTGCAAATATACAGTCTAGTTGAAGGCATTCAAGATCATAAGAGGAACATTGAAAGGAAATTCCTTACATACATGTGTAGAGAAACCAACGATAACAAGCATGATGATTTATCAGAGAGTCAAAGGGACAGTATTATATATACACAAATCGGAAATATGGGACAATTTGGCCCGAATATGAGTGTTACCTTTGAAAATTGTGTTTATAATAACATACCAACAGGCAATTTTTCAGTTAAAAACGGTCAGATACAAGGTAATATAAACCCTCTCCTTCTTAGTGAAGTAGTTCAGTATGAAGAAGGTCAATATGTATTTAAGGGAACTAAAAAGAATGTAGTACAGTTCTTACAGTTTTCTTTAAATGAGATTAAACAGTTCGTTGATGATTTGTACAAGATAGTTGATGATTTGTACAAGATATTGGAATCAGAATATGTTTAAGCAAAAAAGNNCTTTTTTGCTTAAACATATTTTTGTGAATAGCGTATACACGTCAAGTTAACATAACGTCTCATTATCGGGATTCAATGTGTTTAGAAGACTATTAAAAGTCCTCCAGATTGTTTAACTGGAGGACTTTCGTGTTCACATAATTATCGTTATTGGAAGTTACTTTTCAAGTATTAATAGACGGTCAAGTTCAGTTTCGTGATAACTCTACATGCTCAAAGTGTTCAACTGTTGGAAATGGATCATAAAAGTGATGCAATAATGCTTTCCACTTTTGATATTGTTCAGATTGACGAAATCCTACCGTGTGGTCTTCTAAAGTTTCCCATTGCACAAGAAGCAAATACTTTCCTTTCTGCTCCATACAGCGTTGTAATTCATGATTTATGTATCCTGGCATGGAAGAGATGATTGAGGATGCTTGCTTAAATACTGATTCATACTCCGTCTCCATACCGTCTTTTACTTGCAACATGACTGCTTCTAAAATCATTTTGAAGTCCTCCTCCTTTTCCTAATTGTACCATGTGGAGAGAACGCTGGATGAGGAGTTTTGATGTATAACATATTCACGTCAAGTTAACATAACGTCTCATTATCGAAAGTTACCATATTCATGTTTTAAAAGAGAATATACCTTAGAATCGCAATACATACCATTAATCATTACACTTTGTCTCATTGTTCCTTCATATGTCATTTTTAGCTTTTGCATAACTCGTTCAGACGCTGTATTCCTTATGTCGCATCTTCCTTCAATACGATTTAAATCTAATTCTTGAAAGCCAAACTTTATTAGTTCTTCTAAAGCTTCAACGATAACTCCTTTTCCCCAATACAGTGGGTTAATAACGGCTCCTAAAGAAGCGCTACTGTGTGATAATTTCCAGATGCCACAGGTTCCAATAGTTTTCTGATCACCCTTAAAGATAATAGACCATATGAAAGACTTACCTTTCTTAGCTGTGTCCATCGTATTTTCTAAAAAAATACGAGTTTCATCTTTATTTTTGTGTACCTCTCGAGGTACATATGTAGTTGTTTGAGGATCCGAATAGACTTCAAATAAATCATCTAAATCATGAAAATCTAGTTTTTTTAATAAAAGACGCTTTGTTTCTAATTTTGGAATTTTATATGTATCTTCCATACTCTCACCTCAGTTAATCGTTATTTATATATTATATATCTTATTCATGTAAAGTTTATATAGCCTATCATTATAAGTAGTCAACAATGAATAGAATTTTCGTTATAGGGGGATTTTGATTTTTTAGGTTGATAGCGATGTGGCGGGATCCCACATCCATCAACTTAAGAAAAAGTAACACCCAAAAAACAAAAAATGAGATGACTTCTCAAAATAACTAACTGTAGAGAAAGAAAAATTTCATTTAGTGGGTACTTCAAAACCTTAGCTTGATGGCGATGGGTTCACCATATCAAAAAAAGAAAATTGTGCGTATAGACATATTTTTCAACCGCTTCCTGTACGTTAAGGGACTCGTTATATTTTTTACAGTTTTTTATTATGAAATTCAAAATAACTAATTATAATAGACGAAAAAAACGATCAATAGTTGGGTTACGGAAAGGATTCGAATTTACATTCTTTCTCAATACATATTATGGATAAATAAAGTAAAATATGGGTTGGGGTTATGTCTCATGTTGTGTTAATACTAATAATAACTAAGGGTACATAATATGCTTTCATACCTTTGAATAATTTTGTTATAGGAGGGATGGAGATTTAAATGACTCAAATTGTTGGTATTGATAGATACCTTTGTACTGGGGCTTTAATCTATATGCGTGAGGGCCTTTCCCTAAGTCTTGTCAGGAAGTAAGGAACAGTAAGCAAGCACTTATACAATATGAATAGAGGAGAGGAATGCCTTATGAAAATACGTAGTCAAATTACATGTGCAAGTCTGGCCCTTTTAATAGCTGGAAGTTCCCTATTATATACAACACCAACCTCAATTATAAAAGCAGAGCCCACGCAAAATGTATCTAGTTCGTTACAAACAAATACTCAACGAGATCGTACTTACGTCAAACAAGCAATGCGGGATACATTGCAACTTGGATACCCGGGGATACTTGCTAAAACTTCTGAGGGTGGAAAAACGTGGGGGTATGCCGCTGGAATAGCGGATCTGAGAACCAAGAAACCAATGAAAACAGATTTTCGCTTTCGCATTGGGAGTGTGACGAAGACGTTCACCGCAACAGTTGTACTTCAATTAGCTGGAGAGAATCGCCTGAATCTAGACGACTACATCGAAGACTGGTTGCCTGGTGTCATTCAAGGAAATGGATATGATGGTAACAAGATTACTATCCGGCATATATTGAACCATACAAGTGGTATCGCTGAATACTCAAGGTCAAAAGACGCTGATTTTACGGATACAAAAAAATCGTATACGGCTGAAGAGTTAGTGAAGATGGGGGTTTCTCTCCCTCCAGACTTTGCCCCAGGAGAGGGCTGGTCTTATTCAAACACAGGATACGTATTACTGGGCATTCTTATTGAAAAAGTAACCAAAAACAGCTATGCGGAAGAGATTGAAAATCGGATTATTGAACCACTTGAATTGTCGAACACATTCCTACCAGGCAATTCAAGTGTGATTCCAGGCACTAACCATGCCCGTGGATATTTCCAACCAGACGGAGCAAGTGAGCTAAAAGACGTTACTTATTATAACCCAAGTGCAGGTAGCTCTGCTGGAGATATGATTTCTACTGCTGACGACTTAAACAAATTCTTCTCTTACTTGCTCGGTGGCAAATTACTGAAGGAACAGCAACTAAAACAAATGCTTACTACAGTTCCTACAGGAAAAGAAGGAATCGATGGATATGGTCTTGGAATCTATGAAACTAAGCTTCCAAGCGGTGTCTCGATATGGGGACACACAGGTGGCATTCTAGGGTTTACTACCTTTGTTGGAGGTAAACTTGGAGGCAAGCATACGTTGGTCGTCAATTGGAATAGTTTGGGTAGAACTGACAGTCCTAATCCTTTTAAAAAAATTTTACTTGCTGAATTTAGCAAGTAGGAAAAAAGGAAAAATTTATCGTAGTTTTCATAGTTGAAAATATACTTTTCTGGTTCAAAAGCCCTAACTTATTTTCAAGAAAAATTTGGGGCTTTTTTTGTTTTGGTGGCGTTTATTCTTCTTAAGTTGATGGATGTGTGGCGCTACCCCATCGCTATCAAGCTAACAAAACAAAATACCCCCTAAAATGAAAAAATACGCTATTCTTTTTGTAGAATCATAGGAAAGGATGGCGTTTTCGTATGTCTATTTCTATATCTGATGAATTACAATTATTTGCTCAAGAGATTCAAAGGTTTTTATCTCCAAATGCCTTACAGAATCTTGCTAGAGATGTTGGTTTTGTTCAGCGAATGAGTAAGTACCAAGCAAAGGATTTAATCGCTTTATGTGTGTGGATGAGCCAAAAGGTTGCTACGACTTCTTTAACTCAGCTATCTAGCTGTTTAGAAGCATCAACCGAAGTGCTTATCAGTCCTGAGGGACTGAATCAACGATTTAACCAGGAAGCCGTTCACTTTTTACAACAGATATTAGCCAAACTACTAAACCAAAAATTAGCTTCATCTGTATCTTTTTCTTCTCCCTATACTTCTGTTTTCAAACGTATTCGTATTTTAGATTCAACTGCATTTCAACTACCTGATTCCTTTTCAAGCGCTTATCCAGGTGCTGGAGGATGCAGCCATACAGCGGGATTAAAAATTCAATTGGAGTATGATCTATTAAGTGGACAGTTTTTACATATTCATACAGGTCCAGGAAAACAACATGATCGAACCTATGGTTCTCTGTGTGTTCCAACCGTGAAAGAAAATGATTTGTGTATTCGGGATTTAGGCTATTTTCATCTGAAAGATCTTCAACATATACAAGATAAAAAGGCTTACTATATCTCTCGTATTAAATCAAATACACGTATTTATCAAAAAAATCCTAATCCTGATTATTATCAAAATGGAAAACTAAAGAAGAAAACAGAATATAAACAGATAGATATGGAGGCATTAATGAATTCTCTTCATCCAGGGCAAACATACGAAATATCTGATGCTTATGTAGGAATGACTGATAAAGTTTCAACTCGTGTGATTGTTCATCGACTAACAAAAGAACAACAAAAAAAACGATTACAAGATCAAACTGTAAGAGAAAAAAAGAAAGGAATGAAGTATTCTGCCCGTAGTAAACGACTTAGCGGTATCAATGTATATATGACAAATACTCCTACAGATATTGTCCCAATGGGACAAGTACATGATTGGTATTCTTTACGTTGGCAAATCGGCGTGTC
>NZ_NTRO01000077.1:0-68522 GCF_002560575.1 Bacillus sp. AFS023182
AGGGTATATCATTGCTATAGCGAATATATTTTTGGAGCGAAACGCTATGAAGCCGTTTTATAGTCCTAGTGACGTGGTGGAGCAATTAGGTATCCAATCACCTACATTATGTGTTAGAAAAATAGGATTACAGCTTCATAGGAAACGAGCGTGGGCATAGGAAGTATAGAAATGGCATTCCGTAAGGTTATAAACCTAAAGAATGACACAGATATGACACTAGAAAATACCACAAAGTAAATTGTATCATGGCATCAAGGTGTTGCTATTTTGAATCAACATGAAGTTGAGCGCTATAAAGAACCGGATTTCAACGCTACAAACGATGATTCAAAATCAAAAAGAAGTCATTGAAAAACAAAATGAGTTCCTTCAGGAATTAACCTAACGACTAACTGAGCAAGACTAGTAATTCATACAAATTGAATTTTGATTAATTAAGGAGTGAATTGAAATAGGAAGATACCCAGTGATTACAATAATAAAAGAATTAGATAATAGCGAATATGCGATTTATAGTTTTGGTCCTACTATTGATATTTGTGAGCAATACCCAGAAAGGTATGAAAGATGGCGTTTTAAGATTTTGAAAGATAAAATAACCTTTGAAGAAGGCTATGTTTTACTTGATGATATGCCTAAAGAACATTTCCAATTATTTTACAAGTGCGCCTTTAAGGTATATAAGCAAGTTGAAGAATGTTGTGGAATGGAGAATTTTAAAAATATTGATTTACCAGATCAAATTTCATTTATCATTTAAAATTTATTAGGATAGATTGTATTTTATTGAAACATTGATTGACAAGTATCATATAAAGGGAATCACCTTCATTTTATCACTCAATTGAATGTAGAAGGTTTCTTCAGTCAAAGAATTCTAATTCTCTATCATCAGTTTGCTGTTTGTTACCGTAATACATGGCCTATTACATTTTGAAAATATCAATACAATACCTAATATTTTTATTTTATCCATATCAAATCTTGCTTTAGCAGAACATGTTCGAAAAGAGCTTATGTTAGATTTACGTAAAATCCCCATCATGCTTGAAATATAAGTTGGCCGTGAAATTTACAATAAATAAAAATACTTATTATCAGTGTAGGATATTCGAAATGATTAGCTTATTCACTAGAATCTTTGTGATTTAAACCATAACTTCGCCACTTGGGCAAGGTTATGGTTCCTTTTAAAATTATTTTGCGGGATTTGAGTCAAAAATCAAATTTATTCTTCACTCACCAAACTTTCCCACTCACTTAAATACATGACTTCTTGTTTTACTTTTTTCTTTTCGGGAAGTAAACACAGAAATTCTAAAGAATTGCCGTCAGGATCATAAAAATAAAGATTTGCAGTAGGTGTCCAGGTATGAACCATAGACTCGGAAGGTTCAAGACCAAAAGCGGCCCTTGGATTTATTCCTTTATTAAGAAGCCATTCTCTTGCATGAATGATTTCTTCATAGTTAACCTTGAATGCAAAGTGACTTGTATGGAATGCTTCTTCTGATACCTCCCAAACGCCCAGCATTTGTTCCTTCTTATTTTCTTTATCAAACCAAAAGAATGCTACACGACGTTCTTCAATAGTGCGAGCATGAAATAATCCAAGTTTAGTATAAAACTCTTTTGCTACTTCTAAATTTTTTGTTTTAACATGTGTTTCATATAAAGTACCTGGAAACAAAGCATACCCCTCCTTTATATTTTTAGAAATTCTTACTATAAAGCCTATTTTAATAAACTAGAAATAGAAGTGATATCGTATTTTCTTAAAATGTTTTTTCAATTTTGTAGCCTTAATGTTGAACAAAAAAGTTCTCTTCATTATCCGCGCTGAGTTCAATAGGGAACCCTAGATATATATTGGGAAGCATAAGTTGGGCAAAACGGCCATCTTATGCTTATTGTTACAAAATAATTGAAAGAAAAGGAATTGTATTAAATAATTTAATTATAATTTGGTATAATTTAGGAAAATCCAGCTGCTAGGGGGCCAATAATGAAAGGGTTAAAGAAAATATTACCGTTCTTTTTTCAAAACAAAAGGAAAGATACAGATAAAGAGAATACGAATTATAAAGAGACGGCAACAAAAACACTTAACTATTTTATTGAATTAGAGCATTTCAATTTCATGAATTGCGATAAAGAGTCTATAACTTTGCATTCATTTAAAAGTTTTTTTCATAAAGAACCTAATATTCATATACCGGATTTTGTCAATCCTAATGGAACTCCACATCAGGATATGCAAATATTTCTTCAAAAAAAAGGAAATAGCGCAAAAGGAAAATATCTTGCAGATAATAATGCATCATTATTTTATTTACCAGTAGCAAAAAATGAAGTATTAAGGCATTTCTCGAATGAATCAAAGCAAAAAACAAGTTTTACTGATTTCCAAAAGGACCCGAATAGTTTTTTGATTCATATTCAACTAAATCAGATGCTTAAGCTAATCCCTGATACCCCGCTCGAATCTAGTGTGGTGGTTAGTCCGATTGTGAAGTACTTTCTACGTACAGGTAAGAGTCTGAAGGAGCTAGAATCAGATTTATTTAATACGATTTCATCTGTAATTGAAAGTGATAATTATGGAAAAAAAGACAAAACGCTTGAATTTATCGGGTCAAAAGAACAAGATTCTTTAGAAAAAGACATTAATTATATACATATCAGATTTAAAAATTGGGAAGAGCTGACCAAAAATATTCAAAGTACATTACAATCATATATTTCAAAGAGACATTTCGATAAAGATGGTGTATTTCGGTTTTGCAGTGAAAAAGAATATGAGAAATATGTACGTTTAACATATAAAGAACATGTAGGCGTAAACAGCTTTTATATAAATGATTTAGAAAAAGTAAAATATGAAATTAAAGATAGCTCCGTTGGTAAAGCTTTAGAAACCTATTTATCTTTAAGTAACTGGGAGGTATTAAAAAACTCAGGGGAAAGAGTGGATTTATTTAAGAATGAAAGTATAAGTGAAATGAAGAACGTATTACGAAAAATACCTATTACGAGATGGCCCTCGGAATTTCCATTAGGACTTATGCAGCAGGTTGCTTTAAATCTTATTATTGCAAAATCAAAAGAAGAGAATGGCTTTATTTTTTCTGTTAATGGGCCACCGGGAACAGGTAAAACGACGTTGTTAAAAGATGTATTTGCAAATATTATATTTGAAAAAGTAAAGTTTCTAAAAGAAGCCACAGATCTATTCTCAAAAGTGCAATTTGCGGAGGGACAAGAAGATTATTATTATTCCTTTCACCCTAAACTTAAGGAATATCGTATTTTAGTAACATCTAATAATAATTCTGCAGTTGAAAATATAAGTGTAGATTTACCAAAGGATAAGGATTTACTGAAGAACGGTTATCAATTTTTAGGATTCGACAAAGAGAAAAAATGTTGGGGGAAAATTTCTGCGGCAATGGGGAAAACTGCAAATATAAAGGAATACTTCACTACAATTACAGAAGATTTACAGCGTGTTGGTGATTTAGAGCATGAAAACGTATATTCATTTACACAATTAGAACAAAATGTGCTGAAAAAGATAGCTACGGCAGAAGAGAATGATGTCTGTCATAATGTTAATGAAAAGAAATGGCAAACATCTGAGGAACAATTTGTGAATATCGACGGTGAAAACAAAGATGAGCAGATGAATTGCGAGCGGAGCAAACTTTTTGCAAAGTTAATGAGTGAGTATAATGATTTTTTAATTGCAAATCAGGACAAGATTGAAAAGAACTTATCTTTAGCAAAAACCTATTTTTTAGGCGGTAAAGAAAAAGGAAATCTTGATTCCCAAATTAACGAAGCCAAAAGAGACAATTTCATTCAAGCTATGTTTGATACTGTGTTTTTACTCACTCCAATTCTCTCTTCAACATTTGCTTCCATTGCAAGGTTTTTAAAAGATTTAAAGACGGAGGATATAGGTTGGTTGTTTATTGATGAAGCAGGCCAAGCTACTCCCCAATCTGCAATAGGTGCGATTTGGCGTTCAAGGAATGTTGTTGTTGTAGGAGATCCCTTGCAAATTCCTCCTGTCGTTACATTAAGTGATGACCAACTTAAACTAATTGCAAATGACAGTGCTGGAATAAATGAGCAATATAATTTCTTTTATCGTTTAACTAGAAATGAAGTGAGTGTTCAAGAGTTTGCTGATCTTAATAATAGATATGGAGGCGAGATGATTGACTCAAATCAGAATAAAACATGGCTAGGGTCACCTCTGCGTGTTCATAGAAGATGTAAAAATCCAATGTTTTCAATATGTAATGAAACAACGTATCAAGGTAAAATGTTCTACGGATTAACGGATACTAAGAGTAAAGAAAGTAAGCCTCAATATGTTAGCCAATGGTTAGATATAGGTGGGAAAACATATGGGACAGGAAATCACTTTATTCCCGAGCAAGGTGAAAAAGCAATTGAAATTGCAAAAAAATTCTCGCAAGATAACCCAGATAAATCTTGCTATATTATTTCACCTTTTGTAAGTGTTGTTCAAAAATTAAAGCAACTCAAACAACAAAAACTACCTGGGAAAGAGTATGGAAATATTGAAATTGGGACCGTGCACACCTTTCAAGGGAAAGAGGCACCAATGGTTATTTTTGTATTAGGGGTAGATGATCAAAAACAAGGTCCACTAAAATGGGCTTCTAGTACGCCAAATTTACTCAATGTTGCAGCAAGTAGAGCAAAAGAGGTATTCGTAGTGATTGGGAATGCAGAAAGTTGGGGGAAACAAGAGTATTTTGACATTGCTTATCGATATTTAACAAAAGAGTTAGTTGAATTAAAATGAAATAGATAATCTCATGAATTGTTTGATGTAGGAGCTGTAATGGTAAATTTACAGTTCCTTTTTTGTTTTTAATTCAGTGACAACGTTCATTGTTACAATCACATTATTTTTGGCTCTTTTTGTTATAGGCCCAATAGCTACAAAACGAAAAGAAGAGCACGATAGATTGGAAAAGGAATTGTTAGAACAACAAGGGGTATTAGAGCAAGAAATTAAGAAGCAAGCAGTTGGTGATATACCGGAAGTGAAGGAAAATAAAATGAAGATCAATAAGAGACCTAAGCTAAAAACAACTTTTGAAATAAATTTATTCGTTTATGGAATTCGAATATAACTAATTGTAAAAATATGAAAATAAGTTCTTGCATTATATTTACAATGGAAATAAATAGCAATATAATTTGATTGATTAATCAATCATTTATTATGAAAGGGGTATCTAAATGGCACCTGGACTTACTAAAGATGAAAAAATGAAAAGAAAAAGATCTACTATCTTAAACGCCGCAATTAAATTATTTAGTGTGAATGGTTTTGCAGAGACAAAAGTTGCCGAAATAGCAAAAGAAGCAGGAGTTAGCTTTGGTACTGTATTTACGTATTTTGATTCAAAAGAATCACTTTATGAATCAGCGATTTTAGAGCCATTGGAGGAAATTAGACCATATTTTACTGAGATAGAAAAACACTTTAAAGGTAAACCTTTTGAAGTTGTGAGGGAAATGATAGATTGCCATGTACAACTTTTTTCAATGAGAAGTGAATACCTACGTCTAATTCAGCAGGTTCTTGCGAGACCTGATCGCTTTCCAAAACTTTTTAAAGAACTAGACGATTTCGTAAATGTATTTATAGACTGTATTCATCCAGTTATTGAAGCAGGACAAAGACTGGGTTACTTTTATGAAGAATCACCTTCATTAATTGCTAGGTCGTACTTATCCATCTTAAACGGAATGCGTTTAACGTTTATTGATGAATATGCAAACATGATGTGGAAGGATATAACGATACAAGCCCTGAGATTATTTGGACCTATCTCGAATAAATAAGGAGTGACTTATATGAAATTGAGGGATATCCATCCCAACATCAAACTTCGCCTAGCCATGCAATTTCTAGGCAGCCTGATTTCTATGGCCGTTATACCTTTTCTGGCAATCTATTTTTCTCAGAAAATCGGAGCCACTGAAACGGGTATTATCCTTATAATAATTGTGATTAGTGGAGTCATTGGAGGCTTTATCGGGGGGCATGTCTCAGACAAAATAGGTCGGAGAAAAATAATGATTTATTCTGAAATTGGTATATTGCTTTCGTATCTGTTTATAGCACTTTGTAATTCCCCCTGGTTTAACCTTCCTTATATTTCCGCAGCATTCTTTATCATCAATATGTTTTGTGGGGGAATGTTTCAGCCAGCAGCACAAGCTATGATCATTGATGTTACTAATTCTGAATCGAGAAAGCTTGTATTTACAATTAGCTACTGGTTGGGGAATTTATCAACTGCTATTGGAGGAATCATTGGAGCTTTTCTTTTTAAAAACTACTTGTTTGAGTTATTTATTGGGATTTCACTCATCTCTTTGTTATCTGTCTTCATGACCGTATTCTTCATCACAGAAACCTATACACCGGAACCTTCATCTAAGTCTTCTAATTATAAGAAAAAATTTTCATCAATAGAGATGCTTCAAACCTATTTAATCGTTTTAAAAGATAAGCTGTTTATGTTTTATATTTTCGGAGCGATCTTAATCTTTTCCTTGGAACAGTCTTTAACAAACTATATTGGGATTCGTCTTGAAAAGGATATACCCCATCATTCAGCTTCATTGTTTGGAATAGACTTCATGCTTGATGGCACGAAGATACTGGGTTTTCTCCGAACTGAGAATACACTTCTTGTAGTTCTCTTATCAAGTGTTGTATTATTCTTATTTAAAAAGCGGAGTGATCGCTGGACTTTAGTTACAGGGATGTTGATCTTTTCTATATGTTTTAGTGTTTTTGCTTTTACAAATAGCGTAGTATTTCTTTTTATTGCCATGTTTATTGGGACAATTGGTGAACTGATGTATGTTCCTATTAAACAGGCGATGATAGGGGAACTTGCACCACCTAACGCTCGTAGTACCTATATGGCTTTTAATAGCTTGACTTTCTACGGAGCAATGATTGTATCTTCATTGTTGATCATCGTTGGAGAGTGGATTCGCCCCATATATATGGGGGGATTGCTTCTTATTCTAGGATTAACTGGTACATTTTTGTACTACATAATAACAAAAACGTTAGACTCTAAAGTTAGTGAAAATAATGAAGGAAAAGTACCTGTTTCTTATTAAAGGATTGTTTTTCCACTAATACATGAAAAGAACCTAACTAGAAAACGATTTTCCGTAATTGGGTGTGATTGTGGAGTAACACAGGCAGAAAATAATCAAACTTTTTTATAAAACCGAAACATAAACTTGTTGAATAGGAATCCATTTTGAACAATTTTTTTCAAAATGGATTCATTTTATCTATCATAGAATACGGGTTAACACGATATTTTTAATGGTAGAAATTTCATTGTGGATAAAAGGAGTAATTATGTTGAAAATCATTAAAAGTACAATTTTATTTGTTCTATGTTTAGTAGTTCTTAGTGGTTGTTTTACTATAGAGGGAAAAGTTGTTGGGGGGAAAGTAAAAAGTTCTTCAAATAGAATATTGGGAGACTATAGAAAGTTTACCGGTTCTGCAAGTCGAGATATGGAAGTTAAAAAGGGTGAGAATTGGGTATTTTCTTTTGATGAAACAACAAAGAAAGGAACAATAACTGCCTATGTTGTGGATTCAAATGATAATACAATACTAGAATTTAATAATGTGAAAGAGGAAAAAATATTAAAGTAACTAAAGATGATACATATAAAGTTAAAATTAAAACGGAAGAACATGGTGGGGAATTTATAATGTCATGGAAAAAATAACAGTAGTTTTTCAAACGATCTTATTGTTATATTTTTTAGTATAGTGAGGTATCTTACATCAAGCTCAAACAAGCATACCCCCGTCCTAGATTTAGAACGGAGGTATGCTTGTTTGAGAAAGTGAATTTATTGTTTATATGGAAGAAGTTTTACTGTAAATGTTGTTTTTTCAGCATCGCTGTATACCTCAATTGTTCCACTATGAATCTCCACAATGCTTTTGGCAATGGCCAAACCAAGCCCTGACCCTCCCGTGTATGTGGAACGGGATTTTTCAACACGATAGAAACGTTCAAATATATGTGGTAAATCTGTACTTGGAATAGGCTGACCGTAATTGACAATATCGATTGCAATCACTTGATCTTCTTGATAGGCTATTATATCAATGAATTTCCCATCGTTTCCATACGTCATCGCATTTATAATTAAATTTTCAAATACACGCACCAATTTATCACCATCGGCAAGTACAATTAGTTTTTCTGATGGAAATGAAGGCCTACATTCAATATTTGCTTCTTGAAATTGCATACGAAATTGAACAGATAGTTGACCAAGTAATTCAATTATATCAATAGGTAAAGTATTTAGTTGTAACTCTTTATTTTGAACACGTGTATACTCAAACAAGTCATTCATTAACATGTTTAATCTAGTCACTTTATCATAAATAACTTGAATATAATGACGTAACTCTACCTCATCCCTATAATTATCATGGTGAATGAGATTAACATAGCCAACTATGGATGTTAAGGGTGTTCGTAAGTCATGCGATACATTTGTAATGAGTTCACTTTTTGCTTGTTCGGTTTGACGTTCTTCTTCAATAGAAACTTTTAACTGTTCTACAATTTGATTAACGCCATTTGCTAAGTCTTCTAAGTAATTATGTTGTAAAACGGAAATTTTATGATTAAAGTTTCCATTTGCAATATAACGAATTTCCTCTATCATTTTTTTAATACAAGCTTCATAGTATAACTTCTTCTCATGACGATAAAAAAGATACACGTAGGAGGAGAAAATAGAAAATAAAAATACATAAGACACCATCATAGCCCAAAAAGATTCTTTAAGTCCTCGATATTTTTCATAGCCGACGATTCTAACAAATTCTTCACTTAAAGCTGTTAATGTAAGGGAACTGTCAATTACACTTGTAACAAGACGAGATATGAAAACCTCTGAAATGGGTGTAAGTAAAATAGATATTAAAAGCCAAAATGCAATTTTCCATTTTGGGATGACCTTCAATATATCAAACGTTTCATTTTTCAATTTTATAACCTACTCCCCAAACAGTATGGATGAGTTTTTCACCATTCGTTCTTGTTTCAAGTTTATCCCTTAAGTTGCTAATATGAACCATTACAGTTTTATTAGAACCGTAACCATCTTCATTCCAAACACGTTCAAATATTTCTTCTGAACTAAATACTCTCCCAGTATTGCTAGCAAGTAGGTATAGGATATCAAATTCAATAGATGTAAGCTTAATATATTCTCCATTCACTTTCACAGTATGATTATGCTTATGTATTTCTGCAGAACGAATCCGAATAATTCCGTCTTCCTTTATTTGCGAGGCAGTATACTGGAAGGAGGATCTGCGCAATAACGCTTTAACTCTCGCAATTAATTCGAGTGGATTAAAAGGCTTAATCATATAATCATCAGCACCTGTCATAAGACCTAGAATTTTATCCATATCTTCGGCTTTTGCACTTAACATAAGAATAGGAACCGTATTTTTTTCCCTTACTTGCTGACAAACTTCTAATCCATTACGCTTTGGCATCATGATATCTAAAATCATAAGATCAATTTGATAAAGTGAGAGCATATGTAACGCTTCCTCACCATCATATGCTTTATAAATGTTGTAACCTTCATTTCGTAAATAAACGGCAAGCAATTCTACAATCTCTTTATCATCATCAATAATTAAAATATTTCTTTCCATCGTATATTTAATTCCTCTCTCTACATTTCATCATCATTAATATAATAACAAACATTTATGTGTTTGGGAGTTAAGATTATATACATAATTTCATGTAACGTATTGAAAGGATTTAAAAAACACATCACGAATAAAAATAAGAGGATGCTTTGTTACTTATGATAAATAGAATATAAGTTTTGTTAGAAGAGAGTAACGTGTTACATAAAGAACTAGCTACATTAGAATCGAGTGAAGATTGGGGAAAAGATATAAAAAACTTTTTTATTAGAATGTATGTTTATTTACGATGATAGAGGATGTGAGGTAATTGCGAAGAATAAAGAAATGATACGAGATTTATATAAGAAATATAAAGATTTGATTTCCTGTTATGAGCGAGAAAGTAATGATGAATTATTCAAATGAAAATAGGAGGAAGTGAAAAGTGTAATGAAACGTATTGCAATTGTATCAGCATGGGAGCCTGAGCTTACATACTTGCATCAGCATCATCCAAGTCATCGTGTAGAAAAACGAGCAGCTTGGGACTTTCATTTTCATTCTATAAATGACTTAGAAGTAATATCGGTAATTACTGGCGTTGGAAAAGTAAGCTGTGCTAGTTGCGTACAGTTATTAATAAGCGAATTTAAGCCTGAACAGTTATTTATGACAGGTATTTGTGGAAGTTTATCTGAGAAAGTAAAAAATGGTCATATTGTTGTTGCACTTAACACATTACAGCATGATGTAACGGCTGCAGGAACAGGAACAGATAGTTTCAATTTATATACTGGTAGAGCAGCTCCTATTGAAACAACAGAATATCTTGTAAGGCAAATAAAAAAAGTGCTTGCTTATGATACAGTGCATTTTGGGACTTTCATATCCGGAGATCAGCGTATTCGCAGTACGGAAATGAGATATTTACTACATACTGTTTACGGTGCAATAGCTGTTGATCAAGAAATAGCAGCTTTTGCGTATGTGTGTCATGTGAATAAAAAACCTTTTCTTTGTTTGAAAGCAGCTTCAGATCAAGCGAACGATAAAACAGTGGAAGAACAAAAAGTATTTAAAATGTTGGCATGTGAGAAAGCATGTGAATATTTAATTGCGTTTTTACGCGTTTACGAATTAACTACATCTCATCAATAATACGATGTATAAATCTATATCCTTTAAAAGGAGCCTAACTTTAGTCATGAAAATAATAAATAAAGTAGCAATTATCGGTGCAAACGGAAAGGCTGGTAAATACCTTATAACTCAAGCACTACTAGAAGGATACTTTGTCCGTATTCTCACACGAGATCCACAAAAGTTTAAAATATCGCATAAACATTTGGAAGTTGTAAAAGGAGATGCTCGCGATATTTCTGCAATACGTCGATTACTGCAAGGTTGCAATGCTGTTATTAATGCAGTGGGGCAACCTAAAAAAGAGTCATATATATTTAGCACAGTTACGAATCATATTTTAGAAGTAATGAAAGAATACGGGATCAAGCGATATATTCTTATTTCTGGAGGATCAATGGATGTACAAGAAGATACTAAAAGTTTATTAAATAAAATAGGGGCAAAGTTATTTCGTTTGTTTCTTTCGAGTATGATGAAAGATAAATATAAGGAATTACAACTAGTGCGAGATAGTAATGTGAATTGGACTATTGTACGATTACCTTTTGTTGTAGACGGAGAAGGGACCGGTAAAATAAAAGAGAGTCTTATAGATTTACCAGGAATTAAGATTCAAAATGGAGATATTGCGCCGTTTGTTATAAAGCAAATTCAGGATGAAATGTATAGTTGGAAATGCCCATTTATTTCAAACTAGTTGGAAAGGTGGATGAAATTGTTACGATGGTTCATTATAAAAAATGTAGCGAAGTGAATATAGATTTCGTGTACGAAGCTTTTCGAGATGGTTTTTCTGATTACATCATAAAGATGGAAGTTTCAAAAGAAGATTTTATAAAAAGATTCTTCGGTCCGGAAGGAAATAAACTTGAGTATTCTTATATAGCGTTGGATGAAAATAAACCAATTGGAGTTATACTTGGTGGAATTAAAGAATATGAAAGTATAAAAACAATGCGATGTGGCGCATTAGCGGTTCATCCGAACTATCGTGGGGTTGGCGTTAGTCATAAATTATTTGAATTTCATAAAGAAAAAGCGATAAAAAATGGATGTCAGCAACTTTTTCTTGAAGTCATTGTCGGTAATGATAGAGCGATTCAATTTTATACGAAGTTAGGGTATGAAAAAGTATATGATCTCTCTTACTATAATTTGAGGGACACTTCTATTTTGACAAGTAAGAGTGTCCAAAATATAGAAATAAAGCAAATTAAGTTTGGCGAATTTCAAAACGGTATACAAAAATGGTTAAACTTCCATATAAATTGGCAAAATGATGTCGAGTATATGGAGAAAACTGAAAATAATAAGTATTATGGAGCTTATATTAACGATGATTTAAAAGGATGTATATGTGTTGGTGACAATGGTAAGATAAGTTTATTATTTGTTGATAAAAAATATAGAAGAATTAGAGTCGCTACAAGTCTATTACAAACTGTAAGCAAAGAATTACAGCTTTCCAGTCTTTCTATTGGATTCCCTAATAATGCTTTACTTGAAGGATTTGTAAAAAAGTGTGGATTCGAGAAAAGTTCGTTGGCTCAGTATGAAATGTATTATACATTATAACCGATAGAGTGGAAATAGAGAAAATCTGTGATTTTAAATGGAGGTATGACAATGTTAGCTTTAATAGAAAAAGTAGATAATGGATATGTAGCTCAATTTAATCGTCCGTTACATTATTCAGTAGAGCAAGTTTGGGCTGTATTAACAGAAAATGAAAAGCTAAAAAGATGGATGCCGAATCTTTACATAGAAGATTTGCGACAAGGAGGTAAGATAAAATTTGATATGATGGATGGTTCTGGAGAATTTATTAATATTGATATTTTGCGATGTCAAATAAATTCTGTATTAGAGTTCACATGGGGAGAAGATCGAGTTCGATTTGAAATACATAAAGATCAAGAAAATTGTTTATTAATATTAAAAGAGTTTATCCACGAAATAAATGATCATACACCAAAAGATTTATCTGGGTGGCATGTATGCTTAGAAATTTTTTCTTCTGTATTAGATGATAGTGAAATGGAGTTTCCAAAAGAAGAGTGGGAAAGATGGTATAAGAGATATGAATTAGTAATGGATAAAATCAAAAATGAGAGAGTAAATTAATTGTATTATTATATAATAATTTCATATTAAAAAAGCGCATATACGACAGAAAGAACATTGTGCTAATATTTATTTGAGTAGGGGATAATGTGCAGTTTGAGAATATAGTAGGAGGATAATATTGACGAAGAGTATACCGATATTTTTTATCCTATGTATCTTTGTTATCATTATTATAAATATTAAAGGGAATAATAAGAAAAAACGATACGAATCCATCTCTAATGTGTATAGAAGGTGCTAAGTACATAAATTCAGTGGTACTATCTCAAGATAAGCAGCCTCTACCAAATATTAAAGTTTATGAAGAGGCTATTAGTGAAAAAGAGCTTGCAGTTACAAATTCAAAAGGAGAGTTGAAATTTACGACCGGTGTTTGTAGTAAAGTTACTTTAATATTTATTACCTAAAATGGAGATATATTTACAAAGAAATATGATAGAAATAATATATCTGAAATTATTCAGTTGGATTAGCATAGCTTAAAAATAATAAGATTACTATAATTTTATTATGTAAACATATAACGGATTAAATAAGACTCTGATTTTGAAATTACTTTTTCAAAATCAGAGTCTTTTATTTAGTAGAGATAAGTTAATGCCGTACAAGGTTTTCTTAATTATTTACAGTATCTCTAGTAACTTTAATTCCTCTTCTACAAAATCTATTACTTCTTTTATTGTTTTACTAGAAAAATCAAATTGGATTCCAGCAGCTTCATATATTTCTTTTACAGATTTAGAACTACCTAAAGATAATGCCTTTTTATAGTTTTGCAATGTTTGCTGAGGGTTTTCTTTATACTGTTTATACATTTGTAAGGCGCCGATTTGTGCGATTGCATATTCGATATAATAGAAGGGAACCTCAAAAATATGTAAGACAGATAACCATTGTGCGACGATCCAACTTTCATGCCCATTTATATTTACTACGCTTGAATTATATGTTGTAGAGAGCTCTAAAAACTTAACATTTCTTTCTTCAGCGGTATGATTTGGATTCTCATACAACCAGTGTTGAAATTGATCGATGATAAGCGTAATGGGTATATACTCTATAATTTGTGTTAATTGCTCTTGTTTAGCTTGTTTGAGTTCTTCTTTATTACTATAAAAAACATCCCATTTATCCATTGTAAATAGTTCCATTGTCATACTCGCTAATTCAGCAGTTTCCATTGGTAAATGCTGATATTGGTGTATTAAAATATCTTTCATTAAATCGTGATGAATACAGTGACCCATCTCATGTAAGAAAACAACAACATCAGTTTGTGTTGTTGTTAAATTCATAAAAATAAACGATAACTTAGATGAAGGTAAATATTCACAAAATCCACCTGGTGCTTTTCCTTTTCTGCTTTCCAAATCTAGATTGGTATGCATTTTTTCTAGAAGAGCTGAAAAACTCGAATCGATTTTCGCAAAAATTGTTTTACTTTTTTCTATTAATTCATTTTCACTTTTTACAGGCTGTAAAGGCTTATGCTCTATAGGTACAGCATGTATATCCCACGGGCGTAATATATCTACTTGAAGCTTTCCTTGTAGTTCCTTATGTATTTTTTCTTGCAACGGCACAACGTATTTACGAATAGATTCAGCGAACGCATTGCATTGCTCGACAGTGTAATCAAAACGCTCGTATTTTTTAAACATGTAGTCACGATAATTCGTTAAACCAACATTTCTAGCTTTTTTTGTTCGAAGTATAATTAACTGGTTTAAGATTTCCTGAATTTCATTCTCTACGGATAGAAATTTTTCAGAGATAGCAGCCATCGCTTTTTGACGAACATTTCGATCTGGGTCTTGTAGATATACCCTTAATTCAGAAATGTTTACTTCTTCGCCATTCCACATAGAAGTGAGGTTGCCTGTGATTTCAAAATATTTTGTGATTAACTCATCTTCAGTAACTTCTAGACTAATATTTTCTTCGTTAAAGAGTTCTATCGTATTTTTAATCTTTGTATCTAAGAATCCAAACTGAGAAGAATTTAATTGTAAACGGTAGGGTGATTCATAATATTTTTGATCTAATAGACTTTTATAACGTTTTAATATAGGCTGTACGTGTTTTTGATCAAAGTCAAAAGTTTCTTTTGCTTCTATATTATTCGTATTTTGTTGAAAGGCAATATAATGTTGCATGAATTGTTCATTGATAGAATTTAAAGTCTGTGATTGTTGTATTAACCAATTCTCAAGTTCTTGACTAGAAGATATTGAGACGTTTACTAGTATATCCAATTCTTTTATTAATTCATCTATATTACTAATATTGATAGGTATTGCCTGCTGCATGAAATATCCCTCACTTTTTTATTTACTAATAGAGGTATTCTTTTCTTTTATACGAATTCCTTTTTAACCAGGAAGTTCATACTTACTACACCAAGAATAATACTCCTGTAGTAATTGTAATTAATGTAGATAGATTGTTAAAGACATTCATTTTAGCTACTTTAATATAAGAAATATTCCGCTTGTAACTGTTAAAGCTAATTTCACAAATATAAATGAAAATCCTGTAATAAATATATAATAATACAACTATATACACTTTAGTTGTATTATTATATATTTTACCTCATATAGTCAATTTATTACCGGCCATATGCACATGGTAATCTTTCTGAGTCGATGCTACAATGTGAACAAATACAGACTGTACCGGTACGCAATAAACAAGAGGTGTAATCATGTATAAATATTTAAAGGTACTAAATGATTTAGAAAACATAATTCAAAAGGGAGAAATGCAAGAAGGGAAGAAACTTCCATCTATACGTTCGCTTGTGACGCAATATGGATGTAACAAAGCAACAATCATACGTGCGCTTCATGAATTAGAGAAGCGTCATATTATTTATTCCGTACCTCAAAGTGGATATTATGTAGTGAAGAGAATGGGGATTTATGAGGAAGATGAAACGGAGAATATTGATTTTGCATCTTCAGCTCCAGACCCTGATGTATTTCCTTATTTAGATTTTCAACATTGTATTAATAAGGCGATTGATACGTATAAGAATCATTTGTTTATATACGGTACACCCAAAGGGTTACCATCGTTAATTACAGTTGTGCAAAAACAATTAGTAAACTATCAAATTTTCACAAAAGAAGAAAACATCTTTATTACTTCGGGAGTTCAACAAGCTCTCGCTATATTAACTTCTATACCCTTTCCAAATCAAAATGAAACAGTACTTATTGAACAGCCAAGTTATCATTTATACATTGAATACTTAGAAACAAATCGAACCCCTGTAATTGGTATAAAACGTACTGCTGAAGGTATTGATTTAATTGAGCTAGAAAGAATATTCCGAACGGGAAAAATTAAATTTTTTTATACAATTCCAAGGTTTCACCATCCACTTGGCACTTCATATTCTAAGAAAGAAAAAGAAAAGATTATTTCTCTCGCAAGAAAATACAATGTATTTATAGTAGAAGATGATTATTTAGCAGATTTAGAACAAAATTCGAAGATAGGCCCACTATATAGTTACGATAATTCTTCACATGTAATCTATCTAAAAAGTTATTCAAAGATTGTTTTCCCTGGATTACGTGTAGGTGTGGCAGTTATTCCTCCTTCTATTGCAGCGTTGTTTCATAAATATAAAAAGCTATTAGATATTGATAGTTCGATGATTTCCCAAGCTGCGTTAGAAATTTACATAAAAAGTGGGATGTTTGAACGACACAAGCAAAAAATTCAATCATCTTACTATGCTAGATCTAAAGTGCTATCAGAAACATTAGAAGAAGTTTATAAAGAAAATCAACATTTGTTTACATATAAAGGTGAAAACAACATAGGAATACATACGTGCTTATCATTACATAAAGGTATTGCTAAAGAAACACTTATTAAAAGCCTAAGACAAAATCAAATATTTATTGATGCTATTGATAAAAATTATTTGTCTTCTTTCCATAAGGAAACACTTTTAAAACTAAATGTATCAAATGTGAAAGAAGATAAAATCGCGGTAGGAATTCATAGAGTAATCGAGGAAATGAAACGAGTAAGTCGTGTAGATTTCCATTTTAAGAAAGGCTAATTCTTTATATAGGAGGCTTAGTATGAAGAAAAACGTAATAGTCTTGTTGATATGTATGGTGGTAGGAATCGGAGCGATAGCAATTGTGATATATAATAAGAAAAGTGAACAATGTATAGCAGTTGCTATTCAAATAAAATCCGTTGTTGTAGATCATAACAACATGCCTTTAGCAAATGTTAAAGTTTATGAGGGCTCAATTACAAATAAGGAACGTGCTATTTCAAATTCACAAGGTGAATTTGATTTTTATTCTGGTGTTTGTGGTAAGATTACTTTACAATTGGTTACTCCAGATGGGGAGAGCTATACGCAAAAATATGATAGAGAAAATGTACCTAAATTAATTCAATTGGAAAATGAACATTGAGGAGAATAATATGAAACCATTACAAGGAAAAGTGGCAGTAGTTGCAGGAGCAACACGTGGTGCTGGAAGAGGAATAGCGATGATGCTCGGTGAAGCCGGAGCGACTGTATATGTAACAGGGAGAAGTACAAAAGGAAATTTATCATCAATGGGAAGAATGGAAACAATTGAAGAAACAGCAGAACTCGTTACAAAACAAGGCGGAAAAGGAATTGCCGTTCGTGTGGATCATACAGTAGAAGCAGATATTAAAGCACTATTTAATAGAATCCAAGAAGAACAAAACGGAAAACTTGATATTTTAGTAAATGATGTTTGGGGCGGCGATCCGCTTACTGAATGGGAAAAAGATTTTTGGGAGCATGATTTACATAACGGCTTGCTTATGCAACAACGTGCTGTCCATTCACATATGATGACAAGTTATTATGGTGTTCCGCTTATGGTGAAAAATAAGAAAGGACTTGTTATTGAAATTACAGATGGGATTGATTATCAGTACCGCGGTAATTTATATTATAGCTTAGCGAAAATCTCAACAATTCACTTAGCAGAAGCGATGGCAAAAGATTTAGAGAAACATGGTATTACTGCAGTTGCGGTAAGTCCTGGCTTTCTCCGTTCTGAAGCAATGTTAGATTTATTTGGTGTGACTGAGGAAAATTGGCAAGAAGGTGTAAAGGAAGATCCTCACTTTATCGCATCTGAAACACCTTTCTTTGTAGGAAGAGCAATTGCTGCTTTAGCAAGTGATTCAAACGTTCATAATAAAACAGGGAAAGCGCTTAGTTCATGGGAGTTGGCGAGGGAATATGGGTTTAAAGATATTGACGGAAGACAACCTGATTGGGGAAAATATTTCGAAGAGAATGTGTTAAAAGAACAATGAGTATTATATAAAATTAAATGAAGGCTAAGAACCCTTTATAAATCGGTTTTTAAGTCTTCTTTTTTGTTATTACAATCCTTGCTGATTAAATAGCTTCCTTTTTTATGTTCACCTTCCTTTTATAGTTAAAACGAACAAGCTATTTTTTTGTCTAATGAATAATATATGGCATCAAATAAATAAGGAAGTGAATCACACATTGTCCCAATGTTTTATTGCTAAATTAGGAGGCCGGGAGGAAGTGCCCTCTGTTTGTACAAATGCTTTTGGAATAGCACAATTTAGAATTAATGATGATTTTACGATACTTCCATTCAAACTGGTAGTGCATGATATAGAACGAGTGACTGCTGCTCATATTCATTTAGGAGAGGGAGTAGAAAATGGTCCAGTTGTTGTTTTTCTATTTGGTCCGGTTACACGAGGAATTAGTGTAGATAGAGGAGTGGTAACAGGAACGATTACAGCATCTGATCTTGTGGGTCCTTTACAGGGAATATCATTACTGGATCTCGTAAGAAAGATGAGTGCTGGTAATACTTATGTAAACGTTCATACGGAAAAACATCCAAATGGAGAAATTAGAGGACAGATAAAAAGATTTTAAAATTTCTTAACTGTATATTGTTAGTGCAGAATATAATCCCCTATTTTTTCTTATAAGTATGATGACAAAAACCTTTAGACATAATTATGACTAAAGGTTTTTAATGTGGGGAAATGTATACAGGACCAACAATTTTAAAGGAGGTTAAGTTCATGGAAGATAATAAAAAATCGATCCTTGCTTTTATCGTGTTAGTTTTAGGTTTAGTGTTTTTTGTTGGAGGTATGGTTTATAGCTTGTGGGGACCATTTTAAATTTGTTCGTGACTAACTGCCCCTGGGTAATCCAGTCATAAATTCCTTTTTATTAGTTAGGTTAAGTTATATATTTCGAACATAAAGGAGAACATTAGCAATGAATTATATACTATTTAAAGCGATAAATGGTCTTGCTAGACGAGGAACTACTATGGATACGATAATGATTTTTATCTCACAGAAGACTCGATATTTATACCTTTTCATATTAATATGTATGTGGTTTAGAAACAATTTCTACAAAAAAATTATTTTGTATGCAGGAATTTCAGCAGGAGTCACTTTAATTATAAATCGTATCATCCAAATTTTTTATTTTAAACCTCGTCCTTTTATTGTTCATCGAATTCGTTTGCTTATTCCATCAAAAAATAATTCTTCATTCCCAAGTAAACATACTGCTTTAGCTTCTGCTGTAGCAACTTCCATTTTACTTCATGAACGTTGCATGGGCTCTATTATGTGGTTATTAGCAGTTTTGACAGGTTTTTCACGTGTTTGGGTAGGGCATCATTATCCATTTGACATAATTGGGAGTGCTGTTATAGGTAGTCTAACAAGCATTGTTATTGATAAAAATACATATACGTTTCAATCTTTTACTACTTGGATTATAAAGATGTATTCATCGTTTACAAAATTATTTAAATGAAAAGAAGCAGCAACTCTCCTTTTTTATTCTCAAAAATTATACCCGATATAAAGAGAACATCCACTTCTTTTTGTGAAATTTGAAACAACCTAGTAAATAGATGAGGAGAAATAGGAATTGACTAGGATAACTAAAAACTAGGCACGGCTAGTATATACTTGTTTTTAGTTTTTATGTGCTGTGTGAACAATAAAGAACTGGATCAATGGTAATGCTATTTATTAATTACCATTAAAGGAATGGATTGTTGATGAATATTTTTTTTGAAAGCATAATTTTAATTGTTACGGGTATCCTTGCGTTAAAATTAACCGGAAGTAAATCTGTTAGTCAGATGACACGAGCTGAGATTATTATTGTTGTCTCCATTGCGCGTATTATTGTAGAGCCGGTATTAAGTAGGAAAGTAGGGCCATCAATCCTTGCAGCTTGTATATTTTCAGGCATTTTACTTGTTATTCATTATGTAGAAGTGAAATCAAGGGGGATAGAAAAATTTTTAAATGGTAATAGCATTGTTATTGTTGAGGATGGAGAAATTTTGAAAAATAATTTGAGACGTACGAAAATAACAGAACAGCAATTACTTATGTATTTAAGAGAACAGGGAATTCATGATATAACAACATTACAGCAAGCAACAGCAGAACCGAACGGTCGCATCGGATATCAATTAACAGCTGGCGCGCAGCCGGTTACATGTGAAATGTTAGAAAAGATGTTGCATCAATACAACCTGAAAAAATAGTTAATATGGGGTATATTAACTATTTTTTATTATTTTAAGGAATGTAGTAATACGTTATGAAGTCTTTTTAACCCAATCAACATGTCTTTTTCATTCAACATGGAGTAACTAATTCGTAAATAGTTATAGTTTGATTCATGATTCAAAATACAGGCCGTTCCTGGTAGGAATGAAACATTCACTTCATTCGCTTTTTTCAGTAGCATAAAAATATCAATTGAATTCGGAAGTGCTCCCCATAAATTAAAGCCACCTAGAGGTTTTTGAAAATAAACTTCTCCTGTTTGAAAAGTTAATATTTCTAGTGTTGTATCGCGTCTTACTTGTAAAGCAGTACGCAATTTTTCTAAATGGTTTTTCATTCTTTCTGCTCGTAAAAATGGAAGAAGTGCTTTTTGTGTCAATAATGGACTGCCTATATCCATCGAAGCTTTCACAGCGTATAACCATTCGAAAATAGGACCTTCTGCAGCTAATGCTGCAATACGAAGGCCTGGTGCTAATGTCTTACTGAATCCTTTTAAGTATATAACATGCCCGTTTGCATCAAAGGTTTTAAGTGGAGCTGGAATTTTAGCACCCTCAAAATATATTTCTCCAAAAGAATCATCTTCAATTATAAAGAAATGATATAGCTCCGCTAGTTCTACAAGTTCCATTCGTCTTCTTTTACTCATAACAGTACCTGTAGGGTTTTGAAAAGTAGGATTTACATAAATTAAAGTCGGCTTCTTTTTTTGACAAACTTCATCGATTAAATCAGAACGAATCCCTTGTTCATCAAGCTCAATTGGGATGATTTGAACCCCTTTATTTATAAATACATCGATTGCGGCACCATAGCACGGGCTCTCTATTATAACTGTGTCACCTGGTTTTAATAATGTTTGAGCAATTAAATCAATTCCTTGCTGAGCACCACTTGTAATTAATAAAGTAGAAGAGTCTACAGATAGTTTTTGATAATCCTTTAAATATCTTGCAATTTCTATTCGAAGTTCTTCATCTCCTTGAACTGATCCATAAGTTGCCAATATCATTTGATTGTCCGCTATTATTTTTTGCATTTCACCCGAAAGAAAAGGATTGGGTAAAAGCCGAGGATAAAGAATAGCTTGTGAAAAATCATAATGCTTTCTATGTTGATTCATTACATATTGAGATCGCATGACATTGATTGATTTTCTATGTTGCCAATCATATGGCTTCGGCTGATTTTTCCGATTTATCGGTTTATGTATATACACACCTTTTCCTTGCTGAATATATACATATCCTTTCGTTTCTAACTTTTTATAGGCTTTACGAACGGTTAATATGCTTATCTGTAAATCATCCGCCATAGAGCGTAATGAAGGTAAAAAATCCCCATTTGATAGCATTCCACTTTGAATCCGCTCAACGATTTGCATATAAATTTGTTGATAGAATGGTATGTTAGATTCTTTCCGCAGTATAATCTTCATCAGCTCACCTAAGTTTCTTTTTAATTTAATTAAATCCAAAAACATATGCAGAAGCAACTATAGATTTATCAAACTGTTATACGCCTTGATATACTGTTATACACTGTTTCCTCTATACTCATTTCAAGAATACAAAGGAGGAAATGAAATGGTCATTTTTAATTATATTTTAATTTGTATAATTTTTGGGACAACATTTTTAACAATTAAAATTGGGATTGAAGCGGGGACGCCACCATTATTCTCGGCGGGAATTCGTTTCTTTTTGGCAGGCGTTATTCTTATTATCATATTTTCCTTAAAACGAAAACATGTCATGCCATACTTGTTATCAAAAAGAATTATGTACACTGGTTTTTGTTTAACCTTTATGACATTTGCAACGTTATACTGGGCAGAACAGTATATCTCTTCTGGATTAGCAGCTATTCTTTCTGCGACAGGGCCAATGATGATTTTGTTATTACAAGTGAAAAGAAATAAAACAAAATTACAAAGGGAACAACTTCTTGCACTAATCATAGCGATTAGTGGAGTTGTTTGTATTTCCTTACCAGGTATGCATCAACATTTCACTTTTATATGGAGTATTGCTTGTTTTGTTATATTAATAGGAGAATTGTTTTATGCAATAGGCTCCATTTGTTCAAAAGAAATACTTTCAGATTTGCCAAAAGTATCGCCATTTCTTATTAACGGAATCCAAATGTTTTACGGTGGAGTTTTTCTGTTGATTACTTCTATTTTTACAGAACAGCCAAATCTAGCTATGTTAACATCTTGGAGTGTACAATGGCCCATTTTGTATCTCGTATTTATTGGATCAATTGGTGGCCATGGACTCTATTATTGGCTCTTATCGAAAACAAATCCAGTTTTCCCATCAACTTGGCTGTATGTATCCCCATTAATTGCTGTTATTACAGGATACGTATTTTTAGGGGAACCAATTAATCCATTAATGGGAATCGGAGCATGTCTCATCTTGATTGATGTATTTTTAGCAAATCGCTCTACACTTGAAGTGTATTTTAAACAGGGAAGATTATTTAAAAAAGAAATGTAAAATTATATTTTGGTTGTGAAATAAAAGAATATTTTATCTTAATGTGCCTACAAATGACAGAAAAAACAAATTATTAGATAGAGTTAGAACTTTTTATATGTTATAATTATATATTGTTTTTATAAAATGGCCCTGTATATGATAGGGCTTTTTTGAGTTGTAAAGTGATAAGGAGAAAAATTATTATTCAACAAAGGGATAGGAGAGATACATGTGAAACAAGCATTAATTGTTATCGATTTGCAAGAAATCTTTTTTTCAGAAGAAAAAAATCACTTATATCAGCATGAACAATTACTTGAAAATGTGAACACAGTCATTAACTGGGCAAAAGTAAAGGAGATACCAGTAATTTTCATTCAGCATACAGATCAAAATCCATCAGATGAAATGGCGAAGGGGAAGTATGCCTGGGAATTACATAAAGGGTTGTACCGAGAAAGTAATGATATTGTTATAGAAAAAATCACATGGGACGCCTTCTATCAAACTACTTTAGAGGAAACTTTAAAAAAATTAGGTATAGAGCAATTAATTTTTGTGGGTGCTCAAACTGAATTTTGTTTAGATACGACTATACGAATTGCCTATAGTAAGGGATATCAACATAATTTGCTAGTAAAGGGTGCGCATAGTACGTTAAATAGCAATCAACTTAGCGCCAAGCAAATTATTGAGCATCATGAGTCTGTATGGAATAACCGTTTTGTGCAAATGCAGCCGCTTGATTTATATAAGTGATGAGAGAAATCATGAAGCTTTTCCAATCCCATTAAACAACTTGAATAAAATAGGGACTAGATGTTATGATTCCCGGTATTAAAGAAGAACCGCTAGAGAATGCAATTGCTCCTCTTGAAATTAGAGTGCAAGCATCATTGAAAAAAGTCAGTATGTTTTTGAGTTTTAAAACAAGTACGAGGAAAATATTAATAGGAGGGGACGTCTTATGGAGATAAAAATAGATGATTTAACCGGTACTGCAGTAGAAAAATTATTGATGGATCATCTACAAAGCATGGCACTACATTCTCCCCCAGAAAGCAGGCATGCTCTAGATTTAGATGGATTGCGGAAAGAAGATATTACATTTTGGAGTGCATGGGAAGGTAATGATTTAGTTGGATGCTGCGCACTTAAAGAACTCAATAGTCAACATGGGGAAATAAAATCAATGAAAACATCTTCGTTGCATTTAAGAAAAGGTATTGCCAAGCGACTTCTTCAGCATATAATTGAGGAAGCAAAGCGACGTGGTTACCAGAGATTGAGTTTGGAAACAGGATCTATGGATGTCTTCAAACCGGCTAGAAGTTTGTATACAAGTATGGGATTTCAATATAGCAAACCGTTCTCGAAATATATAGAGGATCCAAATAGTGTGTTTATGGAAATGAAATTTATGTAAATGATGTAAATAACCGAAGAAATATTTGTATTTAATGAGAATGTATATCTACTTTATTTGTAATATTGTCGTAATAATCGTAATGATAATTCTGAAAAGACAGAATTACATTCTGGTTCTAAGGGTATTTCTAATTGTTTTGTTGGATTTTAAGGAAGAGAAAGGTAAATACTTTTAAAGCAATATAAAAAGAAAATTAGGTATCTTTCTGCGCGTTAAATTAACATAAATAGGCATAAGTAGAGAGTTCAAATTTATTTGGATTTAAAGTGTTGTTAACCCTAATGAAACACGAAGCAATCTAATCGCTTATATAATTAGATTGTAAGAGTTAATTGGAAAGAAGGGGTTACTGTGAAAGAAATAATTAGTAGTTATGAAGATGTATTGAATATGTTAGATTCATTATTACGTGAACCAACTCAATTTTGGGATGGTTTTTATTCAAATCGTGAAGAAGAAGTTCCCTTTTTTACTAATAAACCAGATGAGAATCTCGTTAATTATTTCGAGAAAAAATTACTTAGTCCAGGAAAAGTTCTTGAATTTGGATGTGGTCCAGGCAGAAATGCAATTTACTTTGCTGAAAAAGGATGCTTAGTTGATGCAGTAGATTTATCACAGAAATCCATTCAATGGGCAACCGAACGTGCAAAGGAGAAAAATGTAAATGTAAATTTTATTTATAACAATATCTTTGACTTAAAAATCAAAGAGAATACATACGATATTGTGTACGATTCAGGATGCTTTCATCATATTGCACCACACAGAAGAATGAATTATATAAATTTGGTGAAAAAGGCTTTAAAACCAGGTGGTTATTTTGCAATCACTTGTTTTGTTCAAGGCGGAGAATTAGGTGGGGCAGACATAACGGATTGGGAAGTATACAAACTACAAAGTCTTAAAGGTGGATTAGGATTTACAGCTGAAAAACTTAGAGCCATTTTTAGTGACTTTTCTGAAGTAGAAATACGTAGAATGAAGGAAATAAATCAATCAAACCCAGTTTTTGGTGTCTCTGGACTGTGGACAGCTTTATTTATGAGTAAAAAGAATTAAGTGAATATAAAGTAATATCAACGGAAGAAATATTTTTTTCAAAAAAGAAAACAAAGTCTTTCTGATAACTCAACATTCTTTTAAGCAACATAATGAAACCCTCTCGNNCGAGAGGGTTTCATTATGTTTAGTTCATATGTACAAAGCATTAGTTTACTTTCTTTATAAACCCTTTGTAATGACGTTTTACAAGCTGACTTTCTAGCGTTTTCATTGTTTCTAACGCTACCCCAACAATGATGAGTAGGCTTGTACCACCAATTTGAGCAGAAGGTGGTAAAGTAGCAATCTTTGTGAATACGAGTGGTAAAATTGAGATAGCGCCTAAGAAAATAGCACCAATAAATGTTAAACGATACAAAATTTTTGTTACATATTGCTCTGTCGATTTACCCGGACGAATACCTGGAACATATCCATTTTGCTTTTTCAAGTTCTCTGCCATTTGTTCAGGGTTTACTTGAATAAATGCATAGAAGTATGTAAAAGCAATGATGAGTCCAACATAAAGAGTCATTCCGATCGGATGCGCGAAGTCCAAGTTCGTGCTTAACCATTTCGATACATTAGAGTCAGGAAATAGCTGCGCAATTGTCCGCGGTGTCATGAGAAATGCAGAAGCAAAGATAACAGGGATTACACCTGCACTATTTACCTTTAAAGGTAAATGAGTATTTTTTGCTCCTTGATATTGATTCTTACCTGAAACAGCTTTTGCATATTGAATAGGTATTTTACGAACTGCTTGTTGGATATAAATAACACCGACAACGATTGCTAAAATAACTAATCCAATCAATATGATTTTGACAATATGCATAAAGAGTTGATCGCCAGCATTTTGGAATTGCTGTAAATAAATCTGATTTACCACGTTTGGAATTGCTGCAACAAGCCCCGCAAAGATAAGCATTGAAATTCCGTTTCCTACGCCGTTTGCAGTAATTTGTTCACCTAACCAAAGTAAAAATGCAGTACCGGCAGTTAGCACTGTAGCGATAAATAAATAAGTAGTCCATCCTGGATTAGAAATTAGTTGCCCGCCTGCTATATTGTTAAAGCCAATAGACATTCCAATGGCTTGAATAAATGCGAGAATGATTGTAAAGTATCGGGTAAACTGAGCTGATTTTTTACGGCCCATTTCACCTTGCTTTGCCCACTCTGTAAATTTAGGTACAACATCCATCTGTAACAACTGTACAATAATGGAGGCTGTAATATAGGGTGTGATACCAACAGCAAAGATTGAGAAGTGTTGTAAAGCCCCTCCGCCAAATACATTTAGCATACCTAAAACATTGGCTTGATCTTGTACCTTTAATACCTCTGCGTTAGTATGAGGAACTGGTATAAACGTGCCAATTCGAAAAACAATTAACATCGCAAGTGTAAAAAGGATTTTCCTTCTTATCTCAGCTACTCTCATAAAGTTTGAAATTGTACGAAACATCATGTCGCCTCCTGTATTTTTATCAGTTACATAAAACTGATTGTTATATCCCGATGAATAAACCACAAACCTCCTTCCGTTTAAAATTCATTTGACAAATGGATTTTCGTACATTTTGTAGTTTTTTCACGGATTTAAGAAATACAAGTATTTGTATAGACGATAGATTTATTTTCGTAATCATTCAATAACCATAATATAACTAATAAATCAAAAAATGTACATAGATGTGCATGAAAAATGAATAAAAAGGGTACTTCTTTACAATTGTTATATGAAGAGTTGATTACATAAGTTTGTAATTGTTATCTATACATAAGTAGAGAATTATCCATAATGGTCGCATGGTTTATGAAATAAGTTTATGGATTATATACAAGAGACACGAATGGATTTTGAAAAATTATATTCACTAAATGTGCGAATGGGTATGGCACTATTGTACCGGTACAGTTATTGTAAATGAACATTGTTGATACTCATCATAACTTTTAAAATTTGCATATAATACATTCACTCTAAATATTGAAGGGGTGCTTTATATGACAGAGTTACAAGATCAGTTTTTTGAAAGATTGAACCTTAAGAAACAACAGACTGTGAAATTTGAGGACTTGAACAAAATAATGAGCGCAATTGCGTATGAAATTCCATTTGAGAATTTAGATATCGTAATAGGTAATACGAAAGAAATTTCTAAAGAGAATTTACAAAAGAAAATATTAATGAGTTCACGAGGTGGGCTTTGCTATGAAATGAATTCTATTCTATATTATTTTTTACAAGATTGTGGATTCGATGTGCAGTTGGCATTAGGCACAGTTTATAAAAGTGATTTAAATGTATGGTCTATTGAAGATAGTCATATTACAATCATTTTAAATTATGATTCCGCGTTGTATTTAGCTGATGTAGGAATTGCTTCATTTGTACCTCTCACACTTGTACCGTTTACTGGTGAGGTTGTTACTTCAAAAAATGGCGAATATCGTGTTATAAGAAAAGATACAGATAAAGGAACGTATATTTTAGAAAGACGAGACATTCACTCGCGGCACACCTCACAAGAAAATATAGAATGGAAGGTGTGTCACGCCTTTCGTACAGATCCCATTGATGAAACAATTTTAAATGAAGTTCAAAGAAAAGTTATAGAAGATGAGAATTCTAGTTTTAATAAGGGGGCAATTGCAGTAAAACTTACGCATTCTGGATATGTCTCTTTGACGAAAGATAGCTTGACTCAAGTAATAAATGGTCAAAAAAGTAAAAGTGTAATTACAGAGAATCACTACGAAAAGCTCTTACATGATAGATTTAACATAGAAATGTAAACCGAAGTAGTATGAATCTTAATGTAAAAGCATCATGGGAAATAGAGGGTTTATTTGCACAGCAAGGCCATTCTCTTTTATAGTAATATAGGTACGATAAAAGTAACAATGAATAGAAAAGGAGTCTACTATGTCAGTTATCGATAAATTGAACCTTAGTAAATATAGTAATATGGCAGTAATGAATCAACCAAACGATTATGCCCTATTTGCTGAACAAGCAATTAAGTTATCTAAAGATCATGATGCTATCTTCATTTTTGTAGAAACACTTGATGAGATGGTTAAACACACGCAACTTATTATTAATAAACAATTATTACTCGAAAAAGGCTATTTATTTTTCGCCTATCCGAAAAAAGGTAATACGCGTTATGACACTTTTATTCACAGAGATGAAATATTTCCAGCGATGAAAGTTGGAGAGGATGGATATGTAGGTAATAGTGATATCAAATTCGCGCGGATGGTTAGTATGGATGACGTCTTTACTGTTATTGGCTTAAAACGTGAAAAAAAGAAACCAAAGAAAACATCTGCTGCTAGTCAATGTGTTTCTGATTATATAGAGAATATTAAAGATGTAGAAGCATTTTTAGCTAATCACCCAAATGAACTTCAGTTTTATCAAGGTTTAACACCAGGATATCAAAAAGATTGGGCGCGCCATATATTTTCAGCAAAACAGCAACAAACACGCGAAAAACGTGTGCAGCAAATGATTGAAATTCTTTCACAAGGTTATAAATCAATGGATTTATTCCGCAGAAAGAAGAAATAAAGAAAATTTAATAGTAGAGCGTGATATTTTTAAATTAGGAAACAAATGTTAAATAATAAGATATAAAAGAATGAATAAGAAAAGGTGTTTTGAATGAAATCGTATATTGTAGTTGGAGCTGGAATTTTAGGAGCGTCTACTGCTTATCATCTCGCTAAAGAAGGAGCACACGTTACTCTAGTTGATCGCCAGGATTTAGGACAAGCAACGGATGCAGCAGCAGGAATTGTATGTCCTTGGCTTTCACAGCGGCGTAATCAGGCTTGGTATAAAATCGCAAAAGGCGGAGCGCATTACTATACTTCTTTAATTCAACAATTAGAAGAAGATGGTGAAACAGATACAGGTTATAACCGAGTGGGTGCGATTAGCTTACATACGGATGATAAAAAGTTAGATCAAATGGAGGAGCGAGCATATAAGCGACGTGAAGGTGCTCCTGAAATTGGCGAAATCACTCGCCTATCGCCAGAGGAAACAAAAAAACTATTCCCGCCGTTATCAGAGGAATATGGATCTGTACATATAAGTGGCGCAGCTCGGGTAAATGGACGAGCTCTTCGTCAATCTCTTGTAAATGCTGCGAAGAAACATGGTGCTACCTTTATAAAAGGAGATGCTGTTTTAATTCATGAGAATAATTATGTTAAAGGAATTCATGTAAATGGCGAAACATTAACGGCGGATCAAGTAATTGTCACTGCAGGAGCTTGGGCAAACGAATTACTAAAACCACTTGGGGTAAATTTTCTTGTGACTTTCCAAAAAGCACAAATTGTTCATTTACATATGCCGGATACTAATACTGAAAACTGGCCAGTTGCGATGCCGCCAAACGATCAGTATATTTTAACTTTTGAAGATGGCCGTGTAGTTGTAGGGGCAACGCATGAAAATGATACTGGTCTTGATTATCGTGTTACAGCAGGTGGTTTACATGAAGTGTTTGATAAGGCATTGTCTGTGGCACCAGGATTAGAAAATAGTACAATGCTGGAAACGAGAGTTGGCTTTAGACCATTTACACCAGGTTTTCTCCCAGTTATTGGTCCATTACCTAATTTTAAAGGTATACTCGTTGCGAATGGTTTAGGCGCTTCGGGATTAACAGCAGGTCCATACTTAGGTTCTGAGCTTGCGAAACTTGCTTTAGGACAACCGATAGAATTAGACTTAAATGATTATGACGTAGCAGGAGCAATCGAATAATTACAAAAACAAAAAAGATTAGGCATAACTACCTAATCTTTTTTGTTTGTTTCCACATTGCTCGCAGTAAATTTTATATGTGTAGAGGGAATTTTGAGTATTTTGGAGAAAAGCTATATGGATTGTAATTTTGAAATTTAGGAGATTAAGGAGTTGTCTTCGGTGGATCATGTTGAGATAAGAAGACCAATCATCGATGATTTTGAAGAATTAAATCAATTGTTTCGAACAGTCATTATCGATACGTTTGCTAGAGAAGGTCTATCGGAATTGGCTGATGACATAGAAAATGAAATTGAAACGAAAAAGCAGTACTTGAAATGTGACTTTGATAGCAATGGGAAAAATCGATATTTTTTGATAGCTGTAGATAAACGTTGTAATAAAATTATCGGCACAATTGAATTTGGTCCATCAAGTAAAATTATTAATAGTTGCACAGATGACGCATTAAAAAACTTGAATGAGGTGGGGACTGTATTTGTACTCCCGAATTATCAAAGATGCGGCATAGGAAATTTACTCTTAAATGCGATTTTTCTTACCTTATTGGGTAAAGGCATAAAAGAATTCTGTTTGGATAGCGGATATACTAACGCACAAAAAATATGGAAGAAAAGATTTGGAGAGCCTAACTTTTTGTTAAAAGATTATTGGGGCGAGGCGTATGATCATATGATTTGGAGAAAATACATACATGATATACCTATAATATTTGGGAGGTAGTGAAAAAACGGTATTTTTACTCAACACGAATAGCTTTTCTTGCATACATGTGCTATTATTTACCTTTATAATAAAAGAGGACGTGAAGCAACTTGATTAAAATTGATTTACCTGCAGTTGATGTTTCTATAACAGAAAGAAAACAAGTAATAAAAGGCGATGAGCCAAGAATCACTCCAATTCATGGGTTCATTGATTTCCACCTATTCCCAAGAGATAAAGGCGGCATTTTTATGTTTTATAACATTAATGACGAACTTCTCTTTGTAGGGAAAGCACGTAAAATAAGACAGCGTATTAAAAAGCATTTTGAAGACAATGTTTCACCAATTAAAGCAAATCGTGATGAAGTATACCGCATTGATGCATGTATTGTAGAAGATCCAATGGAAAGAGAAATTTACGAAACATATATTATTAATGAGTTTCAAGCGAAGTATAATGTTGATAAGGTATTTTATAAATAAAATAAAAGCAATGTAAAACATGATCTTAGTAATATAGTAAGGTCATGTTTTTTTATTTAACAAAAAAACATTGAGTCCTCTTTGATTATTCGACAAAATATAACAATGCAAAAGATTGTTTTTTGCTATGATAAGTAGGGAATTTATATATTGTGTTTATTGGGGGATAAAAAGTATGTTAAAAAAATTTACTACATGTATTTTGGGTGGAACTTTAGTATTTAACTTATCTGGCTGTGAAAGTACATCAGATAAAACTTCTTCTGAATCGAAAGAAACAATTTCTAAGCAAGAAGAAAAGAATATGAAAACAAAAGAGAATACAGATTCGAAAAATAAGGAACAAACAAAGGCAAAGACAACAATAAAAGAAAAAGAATATCCATTAAACAAAACTTTTAATACGTCAAAATTTGATGTAACTGTGAAAAGGGTTGTAGAAAGAGATAAGGTGGGTAAAGAAAGCATAGGGATTCAAGAAGCTGATAATGGAAATGTCTTTATTGTTATAGAAGTTGAAGGGAAAAATATAACAAACGAATCGATTAAATTAGCAGTTTTGCCATCAGTTGATTTAGTGGATGAAAATGATAATGCTTACGAAATGAATGTCTGGGCAGCTAGTAGTTATGCAGTTGAAAAAGGTGTAACTCCTAATCTTAATACAGAATTAAAACCTGGGGAAATAAAGAAAGATAATAGAGTTTATGTGATTAATAAAGAGAAGTTTGACACAGGTAAATGGTATGTTCTTGTTAATCATGAACATAAAGAACAAATTAAATAAAGTTTATACTAAGAGGGGGATTTTCCCTCTTTTTTGTTGTCTGGAAAAGTCCTTACATCTTGAATTCGTTTCCCTTTCTTTCATAACAGGTAAAAATAAACATATACTGGTACAAGCAAACAAGAAAGGAGACAATCATGAACTGGTTGGAAGCTTTTATATTAGGAATTATTCAGGGGTTAACGGAATTTTTACCTATAAGCAGTACCGGTCACTTGTATTTAGGAAGACATTTGTTTCATTTAGATGAAGCTGGGCTTTTTTTAGACACGATGCTGCATATTGGTACCCTGCTAGCGGTATTTATTTATTATAAAAAAGAGTTTATCTATTTGGTTAAAAACCCATTTTCAAAACTTACATTTTTACTCATTGTAGGAACAATCCCGGCCGTTATTATCGGTCTACTATTTAAAGATTTCTTTGAAGAGATTTCAAAAACGGGCATAACTATCGGATGGGAGTTTTTAGTGACAGGTTTGTTTTTGTATATGGCAGAGAAACAAAAAAATGGACGTAAGAAAATGAATGACATTACATATAAAGATGCTTTTATCATTGGCTCCTTTCAAGCATTTGCTATTTTTCCAGCAATCTCTCGTTCTGGTATGACAATTGTCGCTGCACTTTGGAGGAAACTAGACCGTGAAACCGCAGCGTATTTTTCATTCTTATTGTCAACACCTGCAATTGTTGGAGCAATCATCTTACAGTCTGTGGACGTTTTTCAAGGTAAAGCAGAAACAATTTCAAGTACATCGTTAATTGTTGGCACTTTATCCGCGGCATTTTTCGGATATATCGCAGTATCTTGGATGATTCAATATTTAAAAAAGCATTCTCTTAAAGTGTTCGCTTATTATGTTTGGGCTCTTGGCATATTAATATTAACTTTACAGTTCACTGGCATATTTTAAAGAGAGCCCTTGGAGATATACAGTTAAGCAGTAAGCATATATTAAACTAGCTCTTGCTGGTGAAGATGATTAGATTAACCTAACTTACTCACTTAGTACTTGTAATGAAAGGAAAAGATGAATAAATGTTGATAAAAAAATCCTGTCGTGTAAATTTATAGCAGGATTTTTTATTTTGTGATTCTATTAATATGCTAGGAGAATAAAGTGGGAAATGGAAAATTATATTTTAGCATCATAAAAGAAGCGGAAATATCTTTCGGGAGGTAGAAAATGTTAGGAAAAGCAATCGTTATTGGTGGAAGTATAGCTGGGAAATTAGCAGCAAAAGCTTTGTCTGATTTTTTTCAAGAGGTAATGATTTTAGAAGTGGGCACAGAGTGGAATGAAAAAAGCCCACGAAAAAGAGTACCTCAAACCCATCATCCTCATGTGTTATTAAAGGGTGGTGAAGAGGCTATTGAGAAATTATTCCCTGCGATTATGACCCAATTAAAAGAAGATGGTGGTATCATAAATAATTTTACTGGAGATTTGAAATGGCATCATTTTGGTTTATGGAAACAACCATTTATTGGAGAGTTGAATGCGGTTCAACAAAGTCGTCCTATGCTTGAGTGGCATATACAAAAAAGAATGAGTGAAGTAAATAATATTACAACAAAATATGAAACAATGGTTGAACAATTGATAATAGATCAGCAACATCACAAAATCTCTGGAGTAAAAGTGCAGTGTATGAAGACAGGAAATAAAGAAAATCTCCATGCAGATCTCGTTGTAGATGCAAGCGGATTTGGTTCGAAAAATATAGAGTGGTTAGAAACATATGGCATAAAGGTAAAAGAAGAAAAAGTATGGATTCAATTATTTTACGCAACTAGGGTATTCCGTTTAAAACAACATAAAAATCCTGATTGGTGCAATTTACTTATTTCTCCTAGCTTTCCTGAAAATCCTTATGGCGCCTTTATTCAAACTATTGAAGACAATTGTTATTTCGTAACTTTTAGCGGATATGCCAATGAGAATGCACCAAAAACAGATGAAGAGTTCCTTGCATTTGCTCAGAAGTTACCTGCATCAGATGTTATGCATTTTCTTGAACAAGCTGAACCAATTACAGATATAAAAATACACAAGATTCCTTATCAAGTTCGTCGCCGATTCGATTTAGTGAAAAATATGCCAGAAGGGTTTTTAGTAATTGGAGATGCTCATTGTCGCTTTGATCCAGTTTTTGGACAAGGAATTTCTGTTGCTGCCATGGAAGCTGTCGCGCTACAAATGAGTTTAAAGAAAAGAACATCGCTGCAGAATGGTTTTACTCGAGAATTTTACAGACGTATTTCTAAGGTGATTGCAACGCCATGGGAAATGGTTACTACAGAAGCATTCCGTCACCCTAAAATAAAAGGAGAGAAGTCTTTTATCCAACCATTTCAACAATGGTATACGAAAAAAGTATATCGGCTTTCTGCGAGTAATACAGATATTTATATTCGTCTGGTTAGGGTAATGAACCTTATTCGTAGTCCTCTACATCTTTTTCATCCTAAGGTATGGTTTGCCATTCTTACAGCTCGACAGAAATAGAGGGAGTTAACCTTACTACAAGCAGTAGGAAATTAACTATTAAATGGCGAATTAATAATAGTTAATCGATTAAAAAGGAATGATTCATAAATGGAAATATACATAGAAAAATTAAAGAAACAAGATGCAGAAGAATTATTTGCTTTTGAGTGTTATAACAGAACTTTTTTTGAAAAGATGGTACCGAGTCGTGGGGATGATTACTATGTTTATGAAACGTTTCAATATAAGCATGATGAATTGTTAAAGGAACAAAAAGAAGGCATTTCCTATTTTTATCTCATACGAAATAAGAAGAAAGCAATTGTAGGTCGAATAAACTTAGTAGACATAGAGAAAGATAGACAATTAGGATATCTTGGTTATCGTGTAGGAAAAGATTTTATCGGAAATGGAATTGCAACTAAGGCCGTTCAATTACTCCAAAATCAAGCAGTAAACGAGCAAATTACTGAAATTCATGCAAAGACAACAAATACCAACATTGCTTCACAAATCGTATTAGAAAAAAGCGGCTTTTCACGTACTGCAATTGATAAAAAAGCTACAGAGTTAAATGATTTCATTCATTACGTTTGGAAACAAACTAAAATGCTATAAAAGAAATTTAAAAACAAAAGGGGAACAATGCAATGAAGGACTTACGTTATCCAATTGGACAGTTTACTCATGAAGGAAATATTACAGAAGAAACGGTAGAGAAATGGATTCAAGAAATTGCCAATCTTCCTAAAGAATTAACAAAAGCAATTAGAGATCTAGATAAGGATCAATTAGATACGCCATATCGAAAGGGTGGATGGACAGTACGGCAAGTTGTTCATCATATTGTTGATAGTCATATGAATAGTTACATCCGTTTTAAATTAGCTCTTACAGAAAATAACCCGACAATTAAGCCGTATAGGGAAGAAAAGTGGGCAGAACTCCCTGACTCAAAATTACCTGTAGATGTTTCTCTTGTATTATTAGATTCATTACATAAAAGATGGGTAAATTTATTAAATTCTTTAGAACAGGCAGATCTTGAAAAAACTTTTAATCATCCAGAATCAGGTGAAACAAAACTAGAAGTAGCAATTGGATTATATGCATGGCACGGTCGTCATCATACGGCACATATTACTTCTTTACGAGAACGGTTAAGTTGGTAAGTGCTATGGAAGTAAAATTAGAAAGAGCAGTAAATTTTGATGCAGAATCTATTTTTGCTATTCAAATACAAGCGTTTAAACCGTTATTAGAAAAATACAAAGACTATAAAACGAATCCTGCTAATGAAACGATTGATAAAGTAATTACGAGAATAAACAATCCTAATGGAGGATTTTATAAAATAGTAGTTAATAATACTCTTGCTGGGGCTATTTGTGCATTTTGGAAACATACGACGACCCAGTTCTGGATTAGTCCTATGTTTATTCTACCTAATTATCAAGGAAAAGGGATAGCCCAGAAAGTATTCGTTTTAGTAGAAAAGATGTTTCCAAAAGCAGCTAGTTGGGAATTAGCTACAATTTTAGAAGAAGAACGTAATTGTTATCTATACGAGAAAATGGGTTACATTCAGACGGGAGTAAAAAAGAAGTTGAATGATCATACAACACTTGTTTATTATAAAAAAGTAGTATCATAATTTTTAAAGGGATAGATAAAACAGAATAAATCTGTGTCATCTATCCCTGTTATTTTGTATTTTTAAAACAAAATAATGTATGTTGTTCCAAAAAATACGGGGTTATAACTTTTGTTTTTGCATAAAAATGCAAAAAGGCTATTTTGTTGTATATTTTACTAAAGCTTTTTGGACGTTTAAAATACTGTCATCACCTTTTAATTCTTTTGTGATTGGATCGTGCATACTAGATATCCAAATTTTCAGTTCTGCATCTAAATCAAAATGTCCTGCTGTTTCGATGCTAAATTGTGTAATGCTTTTATAAGGAATAGAATGATATTCTGTTTTCTTACCAGTTACTCCTTGTTTATCTACTAAAATCATTCGTCGATTTGTAAATACAATTAAATCTCGAATCAATTTATATGCATACTCAACTTGTTCATCATCAAGCATAATTTTTTGTAAGTCACGCTCAACATTTTCTGTACTCGTATCAGATGCATTTCCTAAAATACCACTAAATAAACCCATATAAAATTCCTCCTTTGTAATCTGTGGAATGAGTTTCTTTTATTGTATCACGTTATAGACTAAGAGATTCTTACAATGCAGCAAGAGCTTTTGAAAGAGAATGCAATGAATTTATTGATACTTCATCATAATATCTTGTGCTAAAATATAAGTATTTATAAGTTTAAGAAACAAATGCAGAGGGAGTATACATGAAAAATATTGGTTTAGTATTAGAAGGTGGAGGCATGAAAGGATTATATACAGCAGGCGTGCTTGAATACTTCATGGAAAATGATATGTTTTTTCCATATGTAGTTGGAGTATCCGCGGGAGCATGTATGGGAGCAACCTATTTATCCCGTCAAAAAGGGAGAAATAAAAAAGTAAATACAGAGTTAGTGTCTGATCATCGGTATATATCTTATCGAAATTTAATTCGAAAACGAGAATTGTTTGGTATGGATTTTCTTTTCGATGAGGTGCCTAATCAAATTGTACCATTTGATTTTCAAACCTTTTTAAATACAAATGAGCAGTTTGTAATCGGCACAACAGATTGCGAGGCAGGAGAGGCTGTCTATTATAATAAGCAAGAGCACGGGAATGATATATTGAAAATTATTCGTGCATCAAGTTCTGTACCATTTATCGCTCCTGCTGTGGACTATGATGGTAAAAAGCTTTTAGACGGAGGGATTATTGATCCAATCCCTGTTCGAAAAGCGCAAAAAGATGGATTTCAAAAAAATGTTGTTATTATGACGAAGCCAGAAGGATATGAGAAAAAGCGTAATAAATTTTCGCCTATAGCAAAATATTTATATAGACGATATCCGAAAGTCTCTGAGCTTTTAGTAGAACATTATCGTTTTTATAATGAAACAATTATGTATATGTCTTCGGAATTACAAAAAGATAATTTTTTTGTGATTCAACCAAGTGCGCAACTTCCTGTTAGCGGGATTGAAAGGAATAAAGGAAGACTCGTTAACTTATATAACTTAGGGTATAACGATGCAAAAGAACAGTACGATAACTTATTACGATGGATAAATAACTAAGAAAATTGAGGAGAGCCATTGATACTAGGAAAAAAGGTGATTTTTGAAGAGTTAATGAAACTATATAGTCATTTATATAAACCATTCCCACATCGTGATACGCGTAACATGTATCGAGATTTTAAGAAGATGTTTTCTGAGGATGATTGTATAAATGCTGATTTGGATTTATATTGGATGAATATCTCAGGAACATTAAGTTATGTGTTAAATGGAAGGATAGAAAAAATTCCATTTAAGCAAATAAAATTACTTCGCGTATCATTTTTTGATCGCTTTAAACAATTTCGCTTTTTAGAAAAACATATTGAAGATTACTACATATTTTATAGAGACTATATGTATTATGAAAGAGCACGTAAATTATTACTTTATTATCTGACTTATGAAAAGACCCAACACANNTGTGTTGGGTCTTTTCATAAATAATACAACATTTATAAACTTGAAATCCCTTCTTGTATTGTAGATCGATTAACTGAGCTTATTTACAACAATAAAATGAACTCATTGAGGATTCTGAAGAAGCAGCAAAAATAGTTCGGACAATTAATAAATAGGGTTTAGAATATCACTTAATTTATCCTGCAAGTGCATAAAAATGAGGGTGAAAACAGAATTTTAGTGTTTTTCCATAAACCTACCACTCGTTATATAATCGAGATAGGCTTATTTTATATATCATGTAAGGGAGAAATGGAGAATGACAAATACATATCAATTACAAATACCAAAGCAATTAGAACAGTATAGGGATATTTTAGAAAAAAGTGTAAAACCTTATATTAAAATTACTGGTAAGATAGGGGAAACAACATTATTTCAAAGCAAATTTGGTGGTTATCCATATTTACCAATTAACCATGAGCACCCTAAAGATTCAAACGGAAAGCCGATGGTACTACTTGCACAATTAAATTTTGAAGAACTTCCTCATATCGAACCTATGCCGACAAAGGGTTTGCTACAGTTTTTTGTAAATGGAGAAGATGATCTTGTTGGTGCTGATTTTGATCATCCAACAACACAAAAAGACTTTCGGATTATTTATCATTTTGAAGTAAATTATGACGAATCACAGCTTGTAACGGATTTTAGTTATTTAAATAATCTTGATTTAGAGCATTTTGTTATACCCGAAGCAGCTAAGTTATCATTCGAACAAGCTTATCAACCTGTAACAATAGGAGATTATCGTTTTGAATCATTTTTTAAAGATACAGTTGATTTAGAAGATATCGTTGATAAAGAAGAAGAAATAGAGTTTGGTGAATTGTATGAGGAGTCTTTTGAGAGTCTAGGACACAAAATTGGTGGATATCCGTTCTTTACACAAAGCGATCCAAGGGAATGGGACGAATCATATCAAAAGCACAATATTTTACTGCTACAAATTGATACAGATGATTCTCTAGGTATTATGTGGGGAGATTGCGGCGTTGCGAATTTCTTTATAAACAAAGAAGACTTGATCAATTTAGATTTTACTAATGTACTTTATAATTGGGACTGCTGCTAAAGGAATTTAAAGCCACTCTCTAAATATCTATATAGATATTTAGAGAGTGGCTTTGTTTTTGCTTGAAAAGAAATATTTTAAGAAATTATACATTGCATGCGCGGGTTTTGATGAAAGTCACACCGAAAGAAATGTGAATTGCATTTATTAGAGATTCCTTTTTGAAATGAGAGGAGATTTTTTTAGTAATCCAAAATATGTTATGTTAACTAGATGGATATCGGAAATACAGAGCGTATACAAAAGGGTTAAGTGAATAAACACCGGAATTATATATATTCAATAAACAAGATGTTTAAGTATTATAAAGAACGAAAAAATTAATGATGAATTTATGAATCAAAATAACTGCTAATAACAAATAATTTAATCGCTCGTTTTATTAAGTTATAGTCGTTACAGTATCAATAATTAATCAGAGAAAGTTTTAGAATAAATTTGCTGTGACAAATTTGATCTTAAATCTATATAAAGACTAATACAATTAAGCGAAAGCATATATAGTGAGTTTCTTTGAAAAATCCCTGTTCCGTCTCAAAAAGTATAGTTTACTTAGATTTTGAGACGGAACGACTTTTATTTTCATAACTACCTATAATTTATATTATGTTAACTAGAAAAAAGTAATAAACTTACTAAAAGTATTTTTTATACCCTTTCCTTTCGCAGTGTGGATTTTCATTTTAGTCACTGTTAGTTTCGCATGTTGCAGTTACTTTAGATTAAGTGAATATAATGTACGAATGCTAAACAACCAGTACGTATGCACGACTAGTTGTTTAGCATTCGTACTGGTGATCGAGTTTGTTTTAGTATGTGCACAAAAACTATTTTTTCATATGATTTGCAAGGCATAATTCCATGTATGTTCATTAGATCGTTTTTCATTATTTTGCTATTTAGATTCAACATATAAACGCCGGTATTCTTGTTTTGGTATAACGGCTGGTCTGAATTGAGTTCTACCTTTATATCTTCTAAGATGCTGGATTCTTTTTGAGAAATACTTACAGATTGATTATCCTTTATAATGACACCATCGGCAATGAAGAATCCTAAAATATACGCCATATTGTTAGACCAATGTTTAAAGTAATCTTCATTCAAACTATATTTGCGTTTCCAACTACCTTGTGTTCGTTTTTTAACGTTGTTATCTGTTAAAACCATCCGAACATATCTAGCTGTGACGTTAGCTAATTTTGCGATATTAGACGTACTTTCCCCTTCTAAATACAGTTTAATCATTTCGTCCTTTTCCAGTGCGCATTTAGAATTTTTTTGCTCCGATCAACCATTTTGATTAGCTCCCTTCACTTGATATAAATTAAGTGTGCACCTTATTCTACATCATATAAAGGAACTAACGTTCTTTCTATTTTATCTATCGAAATTTAAGATAACATTTTTATTCACTGTAGATCTTCGTATCTTCCCTTCTTTCTGCTGTTATTTGCTCTTCCTGTACTGTACTGTACGTTTGTTCAATTTTTGTGGTAGCTATGTAGCATGTTTCCTCGAGCTATCTTCCGTCGGTTCTTTTTACACCCTTTAATTTATAGAATTTTTAAATTTAATAGAATTATCACCCTTTTCTTCTTGATTTGTATAAATTCCATCCTTTAATATGAATATGTAAACCTAAATGTTCCTATTTTGTTTAAATGAATCATAAATGATTAGATTTAGGTGATAAAGTTTATAAAATCAGGAGTGATATGTGTGTTTTCGAAATGGAAAAAAGGATTAGTAACTACTTTATTTGCACTAACAACGTTTTCGACAGTAGCATCTGCTGAAGAACTGCCTACAGATCAACAAAAATGGCAGAAATGGGTTAGTGAACATGCAGTTAAATTACAGGAACCAACTGCTAGCTCTAATGAGGATTTATCATTTTTAAAACAAACCTTGCAGGACAAACGTATTGTCTTATTAGGTGAATCTACTCATGGTTCCACAGAAATGAATCAATCAAAGGTTCGGATGATTAAATATTTGCATGAGGAAATGGGTTATGATGTACTTGCGTTTGAATCAGGCTTTGCGGAAGCGAATGCTGTATATCAAAACATAGATGATTTAACAGCTGAGCAAGCTATGAAAAAAGCTATTTATGGAGTATGGCATACAGAAGATGTAGAAGAATTATTTCAATACATAAAAGAGCAAAAAGAAAAAGGAACACCCCTTATTTTAACGGGATTCGATATAAATATCCCGTGGAATGCTTCAGCTGCTACATTTGCAACTTTTGCAAATGAATGGATTAGTAAATTGAATCCTGAAATAGGGAAACTACTCGTAGAAGCAGAAAAAGAAATTGTGAAATATCGTTCTGTCTCTTCTTATGAAGAGTTTCAAACAATGCAGAAACCTCTTTTAAGTAAATATGAAAGAGTAAAAGAATTTATCCAACAACATAAGAATGAATTACAACAAATAAAACCTAAAGCATCTTATAATGTAAATCTTCTAGAAAAATCGATTAGTACTCGAATTGATACGCTGAAAACGCATATTCCAAATGAAGTAAAAGAAGAAATACAAAGAAAACAAAAAACATATAACGAAAATGAACAAGCATTGAATGAGTCCACTTTTTACTCTCGGGATAAAGAAATGGGACAAAATTTAGCATGGTTAAGTGACATGCAATATAAAAACAAAAAAATAATTGTGTGGGGTCATAATTATCATATAAGAAAACAGAATTATAATATGCTTTTGAGTTTCCAGTATGCTATGGGTCTGTCCAAAAAACACCCTAATATGATTGACTTTTTGCCAAAATACTTGAAAAATCAAATGTATTCTGTTGGTTTGTATGCATATAGCGGAAGTAGTTACGATGACAGTCAAGACTCTATTGTAAATGTGAATAAAAAACATGAACCCAATAGCATTGAAGAAATCTTGAAAGCTGCTCAACATCCACAAGTCTTTGTAAACTTAAAAGATGTGAAAAAAATTCCCGAAACGTCTTGGATGTACTCACAGACTATAGGACAATATTGGGGGCTTATTCCTGAATATATGATTCCGAACCAACATTATGATGGTATTCTATGGTTGGAACACATTTCACCTGCTCAGTATAAATAAATACACAGCTAAACGCGCTATTGAGATAAGATGGTGCGTTTTTTTATACATCTTTAACACCATGATGTTTCATACTAATACTGATGTTTTTTACGAACGTCTTCTCCCTTTATGAAATTATTAGATTATATGTCTTCTTCTGAAGGTAAATAAGAAAAAACACCTTTTATAGGTGTCTAAGAATCTTATATATCATACAAATCAATTGGAATTATTCTTTTTTCTCTCTACCTGTATTCCCATAACCGAAAATCTCAAAAACGAATTCACATAGACCAACTACGACTTCCCCAATTATTTCGTGCATTTTCCTACACTCCTTTTTTGTAAATCTATCTTAAGTATATGAGTTGGATGTTTTTAAGTGCTATTGGAGAAAGTGACATAAACATTACAAATTTGTAATGTTACTCTAGTTTAAATGACACCAAATTTCTTTAATGCGTAAGATATTCCTCCTTCGCTTGCTTTTTTAGTAACAAAGTCTGCTTTTTGTTTTAATGTATCTCCGCCATTTTCCATGGCAATTCCAAAACCTACATACTCCAACATGTCGATATCATTTTCGCCGTCACCGAAAGCAATGGCTTCGGATTTGCAAAAGTTGAGATGCTCTAATACTTTTTTAATCGCAGCTGATTTGGATACTTCTGTTTCTTCAAGTACATTCATTACGTAGCCATGAAAACGCTCGAATCTAAGTTTTGAAAATCTATCTAGAAATTTTTGTGCTTCATTGTCGTCCACATACAAACATATACAGTAAATTTCCTCTGATAGAGATTTCATTTTTTCGGGATATTGTGTAAGGTTTAAAGTTTCTTTTAATGCTCTCATAACCCGCTCATCGTTGGAACCCATGCCGTTCATCGTAAATAGCTTGGTAAAATAAGAAACACCGTGTCCGTTCAACTCAGCAAAAGCTGAGACATCTTGAACTGTTTCTGTTGATAGTACTGATTTATGTATAACTTTCTCGTTACATGTTATAAGTGCACCATTAGCAGAAATAAATGTATCAATGCCCATAGTCTTAAACTCTTGGCACAAATTGTACGGTCTTCCTGTTGTAACTACAACTTTTATTCCTCTCTCGACTAATTTCTCAATTGCTTCTTTTGTGCTTAACGGTATACTTCTATCCACTTCACTTAATAGGGTGCCATCGACATCGAAAAATACAATCTTGTACATATTTAAACCTCCCTTGCTATATAAATACATCTTTATCCAGTATCTTAAAGACGTTTGATTTTGACATAAAAAGTTTTATTACACTTCGTATTTAGTAAGGCTTATAAAGTTATTTAAATTTCATTATGGTGATTATTAATTCTCTTTCGAATTAAAGTGACGTGTGTTATATAGTTATACTCGGGTTGTCTAACCTGTTAAAATCTTTGCATTCATATTCTACTAATGTATGATTTATAATGATATACCGATGTCCTAATACATGCGGCTCATTGAGTATTTTAGATAGAAAGCAAGGTATCATCTCCCCTACCCCATAATAATAATCACTAAGTATCATGGAAATAATTGATGATCTATTAATTTAATCGCCTTCTTTAAATAATTACCATTCGAAGGACTTTTTTATTTTTATGTTAGTCCTATTTATTTTCTGTAAATAGCTTGTTGAACAATGAGTAAGGAACCGTTTTTTTAATTAACAATTCGTAAACTTCAGCACCAACATCATGTAGAGTTACATAGGCAAAGAAATCTTCTGTTGTATCCAACAACGAAAATGTATTTTTAAGTCTATTCATTACATTGATTCCTATTAAAACTAGCTGCTCTTCAAAAAACGATTTATGAAATGCTATCTTTCTTTCGACATCAAGTATTGGATGCTCCGTATTTATACAATAGTATGCGTTTGTGATTTCTTCTAATTGTGGAGTGATTAATTCATTGAAAAAGGTAAACGGAAATGATGAATCATGGTACCGAACACCATTTAAGCTATTAAGCTCTTCTTCTGATTCATCAGAATACCATTTATCAACTATCTTTCGGTATGCATGTTCTGTATTTATTGATATACCGCAATAGCCTCCCTCAGTACCAACATACAATGCGAGTACAAACACATCTTTATTATTTTCGGAATGAGAAAATTTTTCTATGACTTTAGAACTGGCTTTAAAATTTTCAGGAGTATAAGCAACAAAACCTTTTTGATTTGACTTCCAATCTCCATTAATTACTCGCTTTAGTAGCTCGGTATAATCCCCTTTTTTCTTTGTTTTTACGTATTATTTGTTTGTATTTTGATATTCGTTATTATCTAATAATGTAAAGCAGCTATTACTTATATAATGGTATAGTCATCAAAATATTGATCGATGCTTTGTAGTTTTTCTACTTTAAAATTTGTAATAGCAAAAGAACTCTTATGTAAATGTAACGTTTCATCTAAGGTAATAATGTTGCCGTCTTTATCAAGCATTATGAACGAATAAACGCCCTCTATAGTAGCTGTTACTTTTCCTAACGCTTTTTTATCCAACCATATAGATAGTCCTGCAAACAAAGAAGCAGTAACAAACATTTTGTTATCTATTAATTCAAGTTTAATATAGTCTGGACTGTCAATATCAAATAGCTCGACGTAATTACATTCCGAATTTCCGTATTCTTTTTTAAAATTATCAATGAAACTACTAATAAACATTTCTTTGTTATTCAAATTTTCTAGTATTTCTCCACTTTCATTCAGTATAAGTTCCTCAAGTTTTTCGTTTGAAAGTATTTCGTTATATATTCGCATAGTTATTTCTCCTAAGCCCTTATTATTTCTGTGCATAATAATTTAAATGGTAACGATTTGTTTTTTAATAAACCTTTTTCATCCATGTATTGAATCAATTATTTTAATTTCTTTTCATGGGATATTCTTAGTTATCAAGTATCTTTCCCCTTATATTTGTTTCACCTTAAAATATTAGTTGTATTATTTGTGAATGATTGTCCCATTAAAAATATATGGTACAGTTACTTTTCGTTGTAACAGACCTTTCACATGTTCGGGAAGTCGTAAATATGTTTCAGCGGTTTGTAACTCCATCCATTTAATTTCCTCGATTTCTTCGGGCCTTGATATGTGTATTGCTCCACCTGTGATTTTCCCTACAAAGTTAATAAAAATAGCATGGTGCCCTTTTTCCTCAAAAAATGCTTCACTTATTGAAAAAATCCCATCTACCTCTATATCTAATCCTGTTTCTTCTTTTACTTCACGAATTGCTGCTTCTTCTAACGTTTCACCAAACTCGACTGCACCACCTGGTAAAGTAAAATAAGAACCATTTGTGCCTGTATTTTTAACCATCAATACTTTTTCTTGAAACTCATCAAAAAGTAGTACGTATGTTACAGTAACTTTTTTCATAAGAACCTCCTTAGTAAATTTCTAATATACAGTTCTATATAAGGTGTTGTATCCCCTTGTTAATAAATTTTAAATATTATCATATGGAATATTAAGGATGTCATTTGTTTTTATTTAAAGAAATAGTAGGAAAAATGATTGTGGATGGATGAAATGAAACCTCATAAAAAGAAACGACATAATCGGAGAGCGTATGGGCAATTCTTAAGTCAATGTTGGGTTAATATAAAAATTTTTTTAAAAATGTTATTCATTTTAGGACTTTTAGGTACATTTGTGGGATTTGGTTTTTACATAGTGGATTCAATATCGCATCGAGAATTTACAGTGTACCTTGCTTTGGCTTTTATAATTTGCTTTGTGTTGTCCTATATTCTAGCGCATATTATCAGTAAAGTTAAGAACTGGAATTTTTTAAATGCAGATGCAAACTTTGATGGAGATATCGGAGGTTGTTTACTAACTCTTATTTTATTTCTATCATTTTTATTATTATTTGGTGTGAACTACATCGTTTGTAAAATAACTGGAAATTAAAAAATTTAATTCCTTTTCAAAAGAGCCCTAGTATTCATTTAGGGCTCTTTTCTTAAGCTATTTTTTGATATAGCTTTTGTTTTTCTTTCTTTTTCTCTTTATTTGGTGGTCGAATTAAAATAGCAATAACAAAGGATATAATACACAGTATACCGATTGTAATAAAAGTAGGCTGAAACCCACCTAACAAAGCGCCGATAAATGCCCCCGCGAGTGCTCCAAAGCCAAAACCTTGATATACGATTCCATAATTTGTACTATGATTTTTTAGACCGAAGAAATCCCCCACAATTGCCGGAAATATGGTGATATTACCTCCGAAACAAAATGCAACACTTGCAACACAAGTAAAATAAATAGCGTAGTTTAAATTCATAAAACTGAGTGTGAACACAGACAAACCGATTACGACAAAAGTTGCGGATACAATTTTTAATCGACCTATTTTATCCGACAATGTCCCGAGAATAATACGGCCTGCAGTATTAAAGATTGCAATCATTGCAACGGCATTCGCTGCGGTTGCTGCACTCAGTCCTACGAGTTGAACTCCGATATCTTTTACCATACCGATTAAATATAGACCGCTCATGCACGATGTAAATAACATAAAAAATAATAAATAAGCTTGTTTTGTACGTAACATTTCTTTCGGTGAATAATCACTACTTACAGTTTCAGATACTGTTTCATTTGTAGGAGCCTCACGTAAGAAGAAAGATCCCACGAGTATTACAATCAAAACGATTATGCCCCAATATAAAAAAGCTTCCGATACACCAACTGTATCAATTAGCTTTCCATTCACGTATTTAAAAATTAAGCTTCCCATTCCATATGCTGAGACTGAAATACCAGAAATTAAGCCTTTACGATTTGGAAACCATTTAATTAAATTTGATAATGATGTGATATAAGCTGTTCCATCTGCATACCCTACGACGACACCAGCTAGTAAATAAAGTAACGCTAATGAAGAGACTTGTGAGCTAAGAATTAATCCAAAACCAAGAATAATTCCTGCAGTTGCAATAAGTTTACGAAGTCCCATTTTTTGTTGTAATTTACCTGCAAACAAAGTTGAAAACGATAAAGAAAAGCTGGTAATTGAAAAAGTTATCGCCACAGTATGAAGTTCCCAGCCAAATTTACTTACTAAAGGTTGATTAAACAAACTCCATGTATAAATAGTTCCCAGCCCAATTTGCACGATGATTGTGCCTAGGACAATAAGCCATGGGTTTATAGATGCTTGTTTCATGCGAACTGTCCCTTTCTTATCATGACATGATTTATCACAATTTAGTATATCCGTGTTAAAAGACGAGATACGAATTTAAAAACTGGAAATTAAATTAGAGTGATTGTATAAAATCAACAAAAAGGCACTTCAGTAAGAAGCGCCTTTTTGTTGATTAGATTATATACGGATTTATTGTAAAAAAGCTGTGTTAAGATAAGACATTTTCAAATGCTTATATACATATAGTACCAAATGATGCCCTTATTTTTATAGGGCCTAAGATGTATTTTTCTTTCATAAAAAAGTCTTATAAAAATAAAAATTAATATTCGATTTCCTCATAATCTTTTGGTTGTGGAACAGTTTGCATATTTGCTGCATCTTTTGGATCGCTATATATAGCATTTTGCTCTATGCTTGTGTCTTTGCTATTTTGTTTTGTAGTTCTATTGGTTTGTTTTTTCATAAGGGCTCACTCCTTTTCTTTATAAAAGTAGTTATACCCTAATTTAAATATTTTTACTGGTATGTAAAAGATGATTTCGAGAATGTATCAGCGACTAAATTGCTAAATTCTCGTAAATAATACAGATAATTGTCTCCCCCATAGTTATATCTTTTATTATACATTTTGGCAACGACAACATTATATTCGGGAATAACTAAAATGGTGGGTCCTGTAATGCCTAATATTTGATACGAGCCTTTAGGCACTCTTTCTCCAAGTTCACTTTGTAAAGCCGGTGTGTTTTGAACGAACCAAAAACATCCATTTTGTGGTAGGTCCATGTTTTCATATTTTGGGCTTTGAAGACTTGTTGCAATTTTAATGACCTCTTTCGGTACAATTTGTTTTCCGTTTAAATACCCTTCATTTAGATGTAAATTTCCCCAATAGGCGAATTCTCTAGCAGAAACGAATAGATTCTTTTCTGTTCCATCATCTAATATTCCAGTACTGCATATCGCTTCTTCATGAGGATTTACTATTACCTTTACCAAATTCTCATGATGCTTTTTTCGCCATCCTGTTTCTTTGAAACCTCCAGGTATAAAGATACGTTTCTTTAATAGCGTTGGAAAACTTGTATTATATAGCTGATTAATAAGGTGCGTCATCATACGTACATTAATGTCTCTATATGCCCATCCTTTTCCAGGTTCAAATTCTCGATAAATGGTTCCGTCTACTTGTTCATTTAAACCGTGTGAATGGGTTACTAAATGTCTTAATGTTGTTTTACCAAGTAAATCTTTATCATAGTCTTTAAAATAATCAGCTGCGTAATCATCGAGATTCTTTATTTTCCCTTCATACAGGGCGTAAGCGACTGCTAGACCTAAGTAGCTCTTTCTAGCCGAAGCGACATTAAATTGTGAAGAAGCTGTTATTGGTGCACTGTTTTCAGTATTAGAATGTTTTCCACTATAATGTTCAAGCACCACTTCATTATCTTTCATAATAAAAAGTGCTGCTGCAGTACTATGATTCTGTTCTTTTATTTTATTTCTTCTACCCATGAAACTAATTTTTGAAATGTATTCAATGTATCATTCACCTCTAAATAAAATGCTATATCAGATATTAAATTCGACAAAAATAGAAGATGCCCTTTAAATTATTTACTCTACAAAATGAAAGAAAAGTGTCTCTACAATTTGAACATGTACATACACTCTTCTTTCATATAATAACTTTATTTATGCTACAAAGTTAAATGAACCACCAGCTCCAGCAGCTAAAGCAGCCAAAGCAGCCGCCACAACCGCCGCATCCGAAGCAACGTCCACCACATCCGCCACAACGTCCGCATCCGCCGCAGCGACGAGCATCTTCTTGTGCATAATAGTATGGATATTGGTTTTGATTATCCCAGTACACAACATTTCCAGACTGATAATCATTTAAATTCAATGAGTGCAGTTCTTGTTGAAACTCATTCATTTTTATGACCTCCGTTTATAAAATTAATCTTCCATCTAACATAATTCATTGGTGCTTTTCTATATTTTTTTGCTTGTTTAATCTCTGTAATAAGCAGTGATAAATATAGAAACTATAAACTAATTTCAATACGTACAACAACAAAATATGAGTTTTTACTGGGTGATGTACCTTGTTCGGTTGCCTATTTTTAAATAGCTTAAATGAATATAATTTTACATGAATTTCTCATTTGTAAATTTAATGGGGGAATCTCGCAATATGATATGGGGGGTTACAATCGAGGTGGAAAGAATAAGTTGGGTACTTATACAGTAATATTTACATTTAAGCACCCATACCCTTTATCAACATTTTATAAGTTGCTAATCCAACAATTTGATACATTATCTTTCTGCATCTTTTCTATTAATCTTTGAACAGAGGGTTCGGGCATTATTTTATATGTAATGAAATTTTCATTACTTCATTACTAAGGATGATCCAATGAAAAGCCAAGTGAGACTCTTTCGAAATCGGCGCTATATCACTATGTAAGTCTTTACTATAAACCTCGAAAACATGATTAATTTCATAATGAAGAGTCTCACTATCTTGCCAATCGTTTTCAATCACTCCTAAAAAGCGCTTAATTTCACAATCGATCCCTATCTCTTCTTTCAGTTCACGAATTAATGCGCATTCTGCAGGTTTTCCTAATTCTACATGACCACCTGGTAGAAAAGAATGATGCCTTTTATAATTTGCTATTAAAAGTTTGTTATCTTTAATAATGATTTCTCTTACAATATGATGAAATTTTGTTTTCGATTAGGTTTCTCCTCTTTATCCATTTTCTTAATTAAAGTTAAACAAGTAAACGATATACTTCTTCCCTATCATAAACATGACCAAGATTTACAAAACGATAGCTTTCATATAATCTTTTTGCCCGAGTGTTCTTTTTGTGTATAGTTAGACGAATCTCTTATTCCGTACCTTTATTTCTTCTACCCATGAAACTATTTTTTGATATGTATCCAATGTACCATTCATCTCTATATGAAATGCTATGTCAAATATTAATTTCGATGAACATAGAAGATGCTCTTTTATTTGTTAAATTCACAAAATGAAAGAAAAGTGTCTCTACAGTTCTTGTATATACACTTTTCTTTCAAAAATATCTTTATTTATGTCACGAATTTAAATGACCCACCAGGTAACACCATTAAAACCGTCAAAACAATTAGAGCAACCACCACAACCACCACAACCACCGCAACCACCGCAACCACCGCAACCAAAACAACCGAAGCAACCAACACACCGGAATCCACCACAACGAAATCCACCGCAACGGCCACCGCAACCACCGCAACGACCACAACCGCCACAGCGACGAGCATCATCTTCAATATAGTAATGTGGATATTGGTTTTGCTGGTCCCAATACATAACATTTCCAGACTGATAATCATTAAGACTTAACGCTTGTAGTTCTTGTTGAAACTCATTCATTTTCATGACCTCCGTTTATAAATTAAAACCCCATCGATGCTTTCTTAGATTTCTGTTCGTTAAATCTAAGTAGAAATAGCGCTATAAACTAAGCTCAATACGTACACCAACAAAATATGACCTATCACTAGATGATGCACCTTGTTCATATGCCTATTTTTAGGTTGTTTTTACTATGGGCTCATTTTTATAAATGGAAATTATGAAATATGAATTTAAACAATAACATTTAGCTTTATGTCATCATTTTCTAGTTCTATAGCTTAAGCGTGGTAGTTTTTTGCGTGATATCTTTTAGTCATAAAAAAACACAGATATTAAATTTTTAAAAAGATGAACTAAGAGTATATTAGTCTTTCGAGAAAGGGTACTTATATCATGTTTTTTTTACAACGTAGTACTCTTACATGTTAGTTTATAAATTGCTAAGCCAACAACTTGATAATTCCTCTTTTTGCACCTTTTCTATTAATCTTTGAACAGAGGGGTCGGGCATTATTTTATATGCAATTAGATTTTTATTATTAGGAATAATCCAACTAAAATCCAGGTGAGACTCTTTAGAAATTGGTGCTATATCACTATGTAATTCGTTACTATCAACTTCGAAAACATGATTAATTTCATAATGAAGTATTTCACTATCTTGCCACTGGTTTTCAATCACTCCTAAAAAGCGCTTAATTTCACAATCTATACCTATTTCTTCTTTCAGTTCGCGAATTAATGCGCATTCTGCAGATTCTCCTAACTCAACATGACCACCTGGTAGAAAAGAGTGATGCCCTTTGTAGTTTGCTATTAAAAGTTTGTTATCTTTTATAATGATTCCTCTTACAATATAATGAAATTTTGTTTTCAATTAGCTTCCCCCTCTTTATGCAGTAACTACTTTATAGTATTTATGTTCATAAAGAATATTACATTTATCCAAAATACTCATTTAGTAGTGGAATAATATAAATCATAGGTGTTTCGTAGGGATGAATGCGATGAATAACCGCAAGTGCATCTTTTACTATTTCTCGTTTGCACCGTATTTCCACCTTACATTCTTGTCCTTCGCATATTTGACCAATTTCTCCATTATAAGGTTCTGAGTTAGTTAGCGGTCTCCAGTACCCTTTAACTGAGCTATAAGACATGCAGTTATCATAATTCCCCACTTTACAAGCCTGGACTTTATTTAATGCATCTCGTAAGTCTTCAATAAATTCTTCTGGAATAAATATTTCGATTTTTACTTCGTTAAATTGCATTCTTTGTTTCACACCTTTTTTAATTAAAGTTAAACAAGCAATCGATATACTTGCTCTCCATCATAAACATAACCAAGGTCTACAAAACCAAGGCTTTCATATAACCTTTTTGCTCGAGTGTTCTCTTTGTGAACAGTTAGACGAATTTCCTTGCACTGGGAGAAGTGATTGGTAACCCATTTAATCATCTCTATAAAAGCAGATTTTCCGTATCCCTTTCCTTGATATTTTCCATCAATCAAAAACCCATTAATCCAATACATGTCCACTGTGTTTCTATCGAAGGCATGCATAATAAACCCAACCATAACATCATCATCGTATATAGCAAATGGTATATATTCTACGTTGTCACCATCTGGTTTTATATATACTTTTGCAAGTGATACAGCTACAGACGGTACAAATTGATTTTGTTCCTTGGATACTTGTAATTTTAGTGCGTCTTCCCAATTTTCTCTTGTCACGACTTTCAATTGTAGGTTTACCATATCAAACTCCTTTGGAATAATGGATTATGAAATTATTGAAAAATCCTTATATGAATTGAAACAACACAAATAATTGGTAAGAAAAAAACTTCTTTAATTTTAATTCTTCTTTTATATTCGTTTCATTCCATTAATCTCCTTTTTCTCATATAGATTTTAAAACATCGAATGTGATTTATTTACATCGTTTGTTCTTTCAATTCGTATGTAGTGATCTTTTTCGTTTTTTATATGTGCAAGTACAACGCCAAATATTGTTATGACACCACCAAGTATTGATAACATAGTAGGAACCTCTCCTAACCATATCCAACTAATAAAGCAAGCAAACGCTGGTGTTAAATAAAGTGAGCTCGTTGCTTCAGAGGCTCCAGCATGAGAAGTTATATAAGCCAAAGCTATATACGGAAGTACCGTTGGAAAAAGACCTAAATACACAGCGCTAAGAGTAACTTCTATAGGAGCTTTTACTATTTCAGAGCCAAGCCCTGGTAAAAAGATTAGCATTAATACAGTCCCTGCCCATATCGTATATACAGTAAACGGTAAACTTCCATATTTTTTGAGGAATGGTTTTTGAAAAACAAAGAATAAACTTTCTGAAATTGCAGCAATAAGTATAAGTAGTATGCCAGTGTTGAATCCGAGTTCATCTCCAGTACTAATTGATATGAGTGCTACTCCTATAAAACTAACTGCTCCTCCTATCCATCCCCATAATTTAAATTTTTTACGGAAAAATATAAGAGCAAGTACTGCAGTTATGATAGGGGTAACTGATACAATCAAACTTGCAGGCCCTGCGCTCACACTTTTCTCTCCATAATTTAAGGTGATGTGATAAACGGTAAAACCTAAACCGCCTAGAATGAATATTACCGGTATGTCTTTTAATTCTGGTAGACGCATTCTACGTATGACCGCTAAAATAACTAAAGCAAATGAGGCTATTAATAAACGTAATAACGTAAGATGTTCCGGCGTATATGCTTCAAGCCCAACGCGAATTCCAGGAAATGCAGAACCCCAAAGAACAATCGTAATACAGTGTGAGAATAAAACACGGAAATTCCATTCACTATATTTCATACCATCTCTTCCTTTCATATAGAAAAAGCCAGCCACTTTTCCTTTTCCAATTATTTCTTTTCATAATATTCAATCGTTGATAAAATGTCTTCAACCAGTTCTTTAATAAAAAAACCAACCACTTTACGGTTCATTAGTAGAAAAAAGGGGGCTTTTTATGAATACATATAATCCAAAGTCGAATAAACAATCCCCTAAGTACCAACAGATTATGGAGTATATGAAAGTAAAGATTACAAATGGCGAATGGCCGATAGGTAGTAAAATCCCAAGTCAACGAAAATTGGCACAGATATTTGATGTAAATCGAAGTACGGTTATTACAGCATTAGAGGAGCTAACTGCAGATGGTTTAATCCAAGGGAAAATGGGTATGGGTACAATTGTGGTCAATAATACATGGACCCTATTAGCTACTGATCCACCGCCTAATTGGAATGAGTATGTGAAAGCGGGTTTGCATAAACCGAGCAAAGAAATGGTTCAAGAAATTAATACAGTAGAATCAAATAAACAATTCATTCACCTTAGTAAAGGCGAACTTGCTTCTAATATTTTCCCATTAGAAACAATGCAATTAGTCATGCAAGAAGTTTGTAAAAACCTCACTGCTTTCGGATATGAAGAACCAAAGGGGTTTCTTCCTTTACGTGAAGCCATCAGTAATTATGTAAGTTCATTTGGTATTCATGTCTCACCATCTTCCATATTAATCGTCTCTGGAGCTTTACAAGCATTACAGTTGATAGCTGTTGGTCTGCTACATAAGGGATCTCCAGTTCTACTTGAACAACCATCTTATCTCTATTCGCTTCATGTATTCCAATCAGCAGGAATGCATTTATCAGGAGTATCCTTGGATTGCCAAGGGGTTATACCAAGTGAGTTATCTAGACTGAATAAATACAATGGTGAAAAAACTGTTTTATATTCTATTCCTAGCTTTCATAATCCCACAGGAACTTTAATGTCAAAAACTCGGCGAAAAGAACTTATAAAAGTATGTGAGAAAGAACAACTTCCTGTTATTGAAGATGATATTTACCGTGAATTATGGATTGATGAGCCACCTCCTCTCCCGTTAAAGGCAATGGATAAACACGGACATGTATTACATATCGGTAGTTTATCAAAGACACTAAGTCCAGGTTTAAGAATCGGATGGATTATCGGCCCTGAACCTGTAATTGAACGATTATCAGATATAAAAATGCAAACAGACTATGGTTCTAGTTCTTTATCACAAAGAGTTGCTGAAAAGTGGCTTTCTAGCGGTTTGTATCAAGAGCATGTAGAATTTGTGAGAGCGCAACTAAAGATACGAAGAACCCTAATGATTCAAGCATTGGATATGTATTGCAAAAATATTGCCGAATGGAATGTTCCTAGTGGTGGTTTTTTTATATGGTTAAAAATAAAACCGAAAATTCCAATGAAAAAACTATACTCAAAAGCGTTATCTAGCGGGATACTTCTTAACCTAGGGCGTATTTATGGAGAAGAGTCTGATCAGCATATTCGACTTTCGTATGCCTATGCATCTGTGGAAGATCTAACAAAAGGAATCTATCAATTAAGCGAAATTGTTCGAGAGTTGATAAACTCATAGTAAAAAAGCCTGTTCCTTTAAGAAACAGGCTTTTTTATAAATTTATTAATCCTTTTATTGAAATAAAGTGAAACTCCTATTGGCGGGGTGTTTAGTTCCCCACTGATGGTTAACACAACCAATAGGGATTTATATTTTTTTATTCATTCATTATGGTTCTAATTTCTTATAAGGCAAGAATATTTGCATTAATTTATCTCTCCACAAATAGCCTATTTGCTTGTTCTAAATATTACAGGTAGCAATTCGTATTTTTATTCCTTTCTAGTTTTTATAAAGAGTTTTCTCCAAAACTCCTTTTATAAAATCTGTTTTCGCCTTACAATAACGATCAATATCTTTCCGATAATTTTCAGCTAGTTTGTATTTCAATTCCTCATATTCTTTACGTGCAGCTTTATTCGACGATAAATAATCACGTAAAGCGATATGCTCTAAATAACCTTTCCCGTCCTTTGGACAAACATAGAGATGGTATTTCATAAAATGATCTTCTTTATTCCGTTGAAAAGCTTCACGACCTTCAACACCTAGATCTCCTTGATATTGATAACCTTCTTTTTCTAATCGTTTTATAATATCAGGCAAAATATCGTAACTATCTATAACGACATCAATATCAATAATCGGTTTCGCTGCTAATCCTTCAATAGAAGTGCTCCCTACATGTTCAATTCTTAAAGTCAAATCTCCAATATAACTTTCAATCATCATTTTGATTTTCTTAAATTCCATTTTCCATTCAGGATTATAAGGCATAATTTCTATTACTCTTGTTTTTTCAGCCATTAGTCTGTTCCTCCTTAATAAGACCTAGAACTTTTGCAAAAGCAGGTTCTGTTTTCTCTTTTTTTCAGAACTGTAATATCTCCTCAAACATGAGGTAGTTACTTAAAATTACAATATATATTCTAAATTAGCTAATAAAATATGATGAAAAATATTAAAGATAGAGAATGTTCTAGAAGCACCTTTATTTCAATATATTAAATTGAACCAAAGATGTATTTCATCTCTTCGTTAACAAACCAAAAATATTAAAGTAGCAAAGGAGGAAGTTTATTGGATATCTTTCACATCCTTTTAATCATTCATATTCTATTTGGGACCATATGTTTAATTTCAGGGGCGGTTGCAATGTCTGCAAAAAAGAGAAAAGGAACTCATACAGAATGGGGTGAAGTTTACCATGCATCTTACGTTGTAGTTTTCATCACTGCAATTATATTATCTATTTTACATTGGAATGAGATTGCTTATTTGTTTTATGTCGCACTTTTTTCTTATTCATTTGCTATTTATGGTTATCTTGCAAGAAAAAGACGTTGGAAAAATTGGATTCATCATCATATTAGAGGTATGCTAGGTTCATATATAGGTGCTGTAACGGCCCTTTTAGTGAACATCGGGAGCTATATTCCAATATTAAATTTACTTCCTAAACTATCGTTTTGGTTTTTACCTACATTGATTGGTACCCCACTTGCAATAATGGTTGTAAAAAAATACAAAAAACATACAAACAAGTAAAAAGTTCTATCTCTCTTGGAAAATAATAAAAGCACCATTAATCATGCAGTAAATATTCTGCTTCGATAATTAGATTCAATGATTTATATTATGACGCAATCATTTTAGTTCAAAGAAAAAGAATCCAGATTTTACTGGGTTCTTTTTTACTTTAGACTCGTCATGTTAAATCTATTTCTGTATCATTGTCAATTAATTATTAAAATAAAATAGACGATCTACGGATTAGAAAAATCCTTAAATCGTCTATTTTAGCTGTGTAATTTCCTACACTTACACTCTTGAAGTATGTTTCGAAATAGCGTTAATTATATTACCCCAATCATCAAAGTGAATTTCATGCCCCGTTCCCTCTAGTGGTAGTAACGATGCATTAGGAATTTCATTAGCTAGAGCTAAGCCATGTTCATACGGAAGCGCCGTGTCTTCGGTACCGTGAATAACCAAAGTAGGTATATGTATTTCTTTTAATTTCCCCTCATAGTAATCATCACCTTTAAGCAGTGCATGATTAAACATACTGAGTAGATTGTTTGCTCTTTTTATTTCTTTTGTTACCTGCTTTGTAACTCTTTGTTCATCAAATTTATGCTTTGGTCCACAGAGTAATGCTGATCCTCTAACCAAATAATTCACTACAGATTCGTTATCTGTCCAGTCCAATTTACTTCCATTCGCATGATTAGCAAGAATTTTTTCATCCATTGGAGGTAAATTTCGATTATTTTCATCAGACCCATAAATACTTGATGCAATCAAAGTCATTGTTAGAACTCTTTGAGGATGTCTTACTGCGATAACTTGAGCAATCATACCTCCCAAGGACATTCCAACAATATGCGCTTGATTAATATGGTATGTATCCAGTACTCCAACAGCATCATCCGCCATGTCTACTACAGTATACTGAGAACTCCCTGGCTCGTAGACAACGGAACGTCCAACATCTCGATGATCGTATCGAATAACGTATCGCCCTGTATCCGCTAATCTTTGGCAAAACTCTTCATCCCAGTAAACCATTGAACACATTGCTCCCATAATCAATAAAGTAGCTGGATGATTAGGATCTCCAAAACTCTCTGTGCATATATCAATTCCATTAATTTTATTTATCTTTTCTTTCATAATTCATTCCTCATTTCATTCGAATTTGGTTATTTGGAAAAAAGTACATCAAAACAGCCCAAAATTCACTTTAGAAAAATGAACGAATAGAAATGTACCTGAAATTAACGGAAACGATTGAACTTTATAATCATGCTAAACACTCTCCTTATAAGAGATGAATAAGAGGCTTTAGCCCACTATTTATTATAATATGTCTTAGTAGCGTAGTTAATCTATTTTATTACTAATGAATATTGATCAATAAAACATCCAAATCATAATATAAGATGTTTTATTTTAGCTTTTTATGTGCTGCAAACGATCCGGATAATTCGTGAACATGCCGTTTACACCCCATTCAATCAATTTTTTCATATCTTCCTCTTTATCCACTGTAAATGGGTGAATTTCTAAGCCGTGTTTTTGTATTTTTTTAACATAGGTAGCATTCATAGATGTATAATTCATGCCCAAGCCCAAACAATACGTTTTGTACTCCTTAAAGTCTTCATTAGTTAATCTCGTTGCTTCCTTATGTGTTAATAATTGCACTAGAGGAATGCTTGAATTTAGACTATGAACTCTTTTTAAACTTTCTTTACTAAATGATTGGATGATTATTTTTTCCTTTACAATACTTGGATCAGTTAATTTGTATTGATTCAGTATTTCTAATAGTTTTTCTTCCATTCCAGGATAGTCTTCTGGTGATTTTGTTTCGATATAATATCGAGCATCATGTCCAAACGTTTCAATAATTTCTGCAAGTGTTGGTACTTTTACATCCTGAAATTCTTCTTTTACTAGATTGGGATGTTTTTTGTTAAAGAAACTACTAGCATCAAGTCTTTTTATTTCTTCCAATGTATGATCTTTAACAAGTCCTGATCCATTTGTTGTTCGATTTAATGTATCATCATGCATGGCAATTAAGTGCCCATCTTTTGTCATTTGAAGATCTATTTCTATATAATCGCTTTTAAATTGTTGACCTAATTTGTAAGCTGGTATTGTATGTTCTGGAGCATATGCGGATGCCCCTCTATGAGCAATCGTTATTACATTATCTGATTGGTTCTTAGCTTTTATGTAATTCTTTTCTTTTGTTTGCTGTAGAATGACGATGCTTATTCCTATCCAAAGGAAAATAATTGTAGTGATAAGTGGTTTTTTCATAGTAATATTTTAACTCCTAGTCTTTTACTCTATTTATCTATATTACACGTTAAAATTTAAGTAGGCTTAAATTTGTTATTAAGGTTTTGTAACAAAGTTATGCAGTCTGTATAACGGGTAATTGCATAGTCAATATTTTTATAAAAAATAGACCATGCTTTCAGGATTGAATCTATCCTAAAGCATGGTCTATTTACTATGAGTTACAATTCAATATTTTTTAGGTACTTCCTTTACACCTTTAATCGGTAAGCAAGTACCTATTAGTGCAATGATAGCACATCCAATAAACATAACAGGTAACCCATATACAGCAAGTAAAGATAGCGTACCAAAAATAATTAAATCCAGCACTGAATCGAGCACTGATAACAATGAAATTGTGGTTGCACGTACATGTGATGGAATTATATCATTACTCAGTTGTGAATAAATCGGGTATCTTATTGCTCTTACAAATCGTAATATAATAAATGCTCCTAAAACGACCCATAACGTATTTCCAAAGCACGCTGCTAATAGTAATCCACAGACAGCTAATGCACCTGAAAGATTTAATAAAAATATACGAGAGAATTTTTTGGTTAACCATCCTATTGAAATGGATGCAAAATATCCGCCTATTGCAGCGACTGCATATAATATACCAATTGCAAATACAGGAACTCCTGCATTTTTCAAAAGTAGTTGATCGTAGTTATCAAAAACCGCACTCGCTGAAATAAATACAAGTGATATATTCAAGAACATGATGAGTAATTGAGGTGCTTTTCGAATCACTTGTATTCCTTCGACTACTTGTGAATACGGTGACTCAATATATTCAAATCCCGCTGCTGGATTTTTTATAAATAAAATTAAAAATAATTCTACGAAATGAAAAAAAAGCCCGAGTGTAATTAAAATAAGAAATTGCTCTTCCTTTAAATCTTTCGCAAAATAAGATCCAAAAATAACAGCAATCATCATTGAAATAAAGCTAGCCGATTGAATTTTTCCCATCGCTTTATCCATAAGATGTTGTTCATTCGTTTCTTTTAACGATTCATATATTAAGGCTTCGTCAGCACCTGAGAAGAAAGTGACTGATAAACCATTCAACAAGCTATATAAACAAAATAACCATATATTATCAGCAAAGAACAAAATAGAGATACTTATAATTTTGATGCAAGCGCCTGTTATAAACGAGAGTTTTAAGCCGAAGCGATCTGCAAAAACGCCTGCCGGTACTTCTCCAATTAAAACCGCTCCACTCCAGCACATTAATACAATGAGAATATTGGAAGGAGTGAGTCCTCTTTCAACATAAAACAACGTCATAACTGCTTGTAAAAAACTAATTGTTCCAAAAAAATGAACCCAAAATAAAATAGAAATATTATGATTTGCCAGCGTATATTTTTTCAAACTTTCTCCTACTTTCCGATATTTATATTCTTTGCGGAAATAGGAGTGCTAAGTTAGCTTAAATGCTATTCACTCCTCTTCCTTCATTTGAGATTCGTTTTAAATTTTTTAACATGCGAATTCCTCCTTACGTTTAATTATATGTATCGTAACAAAAATTCTAAATATTTACAAAACGAAAATATAAACTGGATAAGATTGTCGAAATGAAAAAAGTGGTATATAATAGGCAGTAACATTACTAGTAATTATTTTAGGTATTCCTAGAATAAAGGAGCGATACATATGAAAATTACTATTTATTTCGGAAGTCATGAAGATCAAGATGTACGTACAATGGATTGTCATTTAGATGTAGACGATGCAGAAGAGCTTGTTTCTGTTTCATAATATAAATTACAAATAATATGGGTTGAATCCTCTTCCCACTTACGTTAAAGACACCTTTTAAAAGGTGTCTTTTTTATTGTTTTTTGATAAAAATCCCTTTACTTTGTAGTGATTAAATAGTAAAATATAGATATGCGAACAAATGTTCTCTTTTATTTCAATCGTACTTGAAGGGATGATTTTTACAATGGCTCAAAACAAGCGCAGAGGAAGAAAAAAGCATACACCGACTATCTCAAATACAGGCTTTATCGGTTCTGTGTTTATTGATACATTGGAACTACAAAAAAAATCCTATTACTTTGCCCGAAAGAAACTTCAAATTGTCCATCATGTGTTAGATGGTCTTGCAGGAGCAACAAGCTCTCTATTTAAAGAACATAATATTTCTGCATATATATCTTGTGTGTATTTACATAAACAAAAGAAAATCGGTTTTGTTCTTTCCACAAAACCTTTTGAACAAGCTGATGGTGTTGCTTATTTTAAAAATTACTTAATTGAAAAGAATTTTTACGATTCTCAAGATGCTGAATTTCAAGAGGTATTTAATACAGGCTTTATTGGGGTTGTATTTGCTGATTTATCTAGCATTGACCGCTTTAACTTTGATTTTGAAATGAGTATGCTATCAAAATTAATGAAGGATATGATTATTCCTGTTAAGGAGCTATTTTTACGTCATAATACCCCTGCTTATATCTCTACTTCTCATTTAGAGGAACAAAATAAATTAGGCTTTGTTTTATCTATAAAACCTTATGATGAACGTGCAGAAGCGGATTTATATTTTGAAACATATTTAAAAGAACGTGGCTTATATATTGGTGATGAAGAAGAGGACATTGATAAGATTGTTATTCGAAAAAAAGTTGAATTAATATAGAAAAAATGCAGGATTGCAATATATCCTGCATTTTTTATTTAAAGACTTCATTTTCTAAAATAACGACAGAATCATTTGTCATTCTCCCAGCTTCTTTTGTATAACTTACAAGTCGTTGTATATTGTCACAACACAACTTTGCTCCCCATACAAGTAATGGAACACCAATAAAATCAATATGGAACCTTCTTGAAAACAAGCCTCCAAACGTCATAGGAAGTGGCACTGTTGGAGATGTATTTGAAAAAATGATTTTTTCGTTGTTTTGATATTGATGTTGAAGAATTTCTCCTAAATTCTTCATAGCTGGAACAACTAACTTTGATGTTCCGTGCCCTATTGTGTAAACTGGGTTCCCTTTCTCGTCTCGCCCATGAAAAATTATTTTTCCCATATCAGAAGTTTTGAGTTTATTGAAATAATCCACATTTAAAATTTCTTCTTTGGTCAGTCTTCGATCGGTTGGTAATTTGTTTAAATGATATGCTGCCGCAAGTGAGGTTGTATGCGTTCCGCCAAAATCAGTGTAAATAAAGATCATGGTATCATTCCTTATCATAAGTGTTCAATGTTTATTAGTATCACCATTTCAATATTTACTAATCAAATAATGTGGGGATTTTATAACTTATTTGATTAATTTGATATATTTCTTTCAAAAATAATATCTTCTACTTATTACTGTAACAAGTGGCGTACAGAAAAAGCGTTTGTATAACGATTAACATATAATGTGTACCTCACGAAGAAATATACTTGAGTTTTAAGTTACAATACGATTATGATATCTAGATAGAATATAATACTGAAAGGATGGTGTATTCTCTTTGAATATCCTTGAAACAGAACGTCTTATCCTTCGCCTACAAACAACCGACGATGCATCATTTATCCTTGAGCTTTTGAATGACCCTTCTTGGTTACAATTTATAGGTGATCGCGGTGTGAGAACGATAGAAGATGCAAAAGCTTATATTTTGAATGGAACGGTTCGTATGTATGAGCAATATGGTTTCTGTCTTTTTTTAGTAGAACGAAAGGAGGATCATGTTCCAATTGGAATTTGTGGTCTAGTAAAAAGAGATTCACTGGAAGATGTAGATATTGGCTTCGCCTTTCTTCCCAAGTATTGGGCCAAAGGATATGCCTATGAAGCAGCTTCTGCGGTGATGGCATATGGAAAAGATAAATTGGGGCTAAATCGTATTGTGGGGATTACTACTCAAGAGAATCACGCTTCAGCTAAGCTATTAAAGAAAATAGGATTACAGTTTGAACGATTAATTCAGTTAGCTAATGATGCTAAAGAACTTAGTCTGTTTGTATTCGATAAACGAAAAGATAACTATATCAACAAATAGCAAACATATTAAAAATAGGAACTCATGTAAAAGACTCTCCAATCGGAGAGTCTTTGTCTTATATACTAAATTTTGATAGATCATTTGTCGGTATAACTATTTTATAGCCTGTACAGATACGGGCTTCCATCCCTTATTTTCAACCCAATCAATGTATACTTTATATTTTTTATTGCTTTGCTTATCTCGCACATTACCATATGCTTTATTCGTTCCATTATTTCCGATAAAATCATAAATGATTTGTGATTCAGGAACATCAACAGCGGAGGAAATTGCCTTTTTCATCTCATTCCAATCTGTCGTTCCCTCTTTAAATTGCATGGCAGGTTTTGTTCCTTGTTCTGTACCAACTGGCTGCCATTGATTATTTTGTTCAGTTTGGTTTTTAGTTGTTCCCTCTTCATTCACCTTCTGCTTTTCCATGTTTGTATTCTTTTGTTCTTCTTGTTTTTTCACTTGATTTTCATTAAGCTGCTTTTCTTTTTCCGGTAATTTTGAGGTTTCTTTCACTTGATTTTGTTGCTCTGCTAATGTTTGTTTTTCAACTTCTTTGTTTAATTGTTCTTTTGATGCGTCTTCTTCTGATTGTTTTGCGTTTTGTTCCTCTAATTTACTTTTTTTCGCTTCTTTAGATGCTAATTGATCTACCTTCTTTTCTTCTAGACGCTCTTTTCCTTTTGTTTGATCAGTAAAAAATAACTGATAAGATACCATGCTGACTGTCAGTAATACCAAACTTAATCCAATATTAACAACACCGCGCTGTCGACGGGTTTGTTGTTTTTCTTGAAACCTACTTTCATTTCCCATTCCTGAAACCTCCATATGACTTTTACAGTATACCTGTATGTTGTTTTCTTTACTTTAGACTCTAGTAAGTTTATTTTCATATTTTTGATGTTGATAAACTTTAAAATTCCATATGTATAGTCTTTCTCATTTTCCCCCTTATCACTTACACAAACATCTATTGTAAATTCATTTTTTAATTCGTACATTATTACACACGCTTTTCTATATTACATTTTAATATTCAGAATTTCAACAATAAAATTCATATTAAGCTAGAATATTTCTACTATTTTTAATACAAGTTTCGATTACTTTAACAATTCATTTATTTTTATGAAATACTTGGGAATTTAAAAACGAAAAATGGGGGTAAAATGATTAGGAACTTGAAAAATAGTAGCATCTAAAATACGTATACGTTAAAAATAAGAAGTATATTGACTTTGGATTTGAGACGAATTGTTTAGTTGGATTTAGACTAAAAGAGAAAATATGCGCTATAGAAATAAAATAGCGCACTCGAAATCATAAAAAAGAGTGTCAATCCTTCTTGGATTAACACCCCAATACTAAGCTAATTTTTAACATCTTACATATTTACGTTTGAAACCAAGCCTCCCTCTATCAATTTCTTTATGAATACTTTCGTAAGCATTTAGGAAACTGCTTTTTTTCTTGTCCCGTTTTACTTCTACTGTACCTATTTCCTTTGTGGTCTCGACTGCTTTTTCATGTAACGGCAAATATGAAATCCCCACGGTGTATAGAAAATTATTCATAGCGGATTTCGTTCGTTCTGGCGAATCATGAATCGTATTTTTCACAATTTCAAGCATATTAGAAATCTTACTTTCGGAAAATTCATTGTCTAAGCGATTCCCTAAAAGCCAGCAGTAGCAACTCCAGCCCGCTGACATTCTCAGTTCGTCACCGCTTGCAATCCATTTATCAGCAACGTCTTGTGCAAAATCTGACTCTGATAAAGTTACTGCCACCACAAAATCAGACAGCATATAAAAATACGCCCCATCCATCCAACGATCAAAATCCGACTCACTCATAGCTTTTGGGTTTGCAATAATGCCCGCAAAGTACATTGCATCGTAGTTACCTGTGGAATAAAGCTCTTCAGCTAAACGTTGATTCATTTTTAATTTCTTTGCGATTGGTTTCATAGCACCTGTAGCTACCCCAAAAAGCGGCTCTTGCGCACCATTGGATATGTACATTTTTTTCGTTCGTTCCTTACCGAGGGCTTCCAGCTCCTGCATAACTTTTTCGAAATCCATAGTTTTGCACTTCCTTCCTTTATATTAAGACCCTTCTAATTGTAACTTTATTTTGATAATGGTAATAAATATGTCCTTTTCTATAACCAGAGGACTTCGTAATATCTTTAACAGAAGTCTTTGCATAAGAAAATAGTTCGGTTACTTTTTCAGCTATCACTTATTTTTCTTGTTCAATGTCATAACGTCTTTTATTCAACACTTTTCTCCTTTCATTTGTATCTTTGAATTATGAACGTTAGTTCTCACTCTGGCCTATGTAAATTTTCTATATTTAGCAACTGTTTTGTTTTTTATTTTTCTTATAAATACGGTGCATGAAATTACTTATTGGAGTACCTCCAATACTTCGGACTCTGTACATTGATAGTTTTTTTAATTGCTATTACCAGGATAATAAAAGCATATTTTATTATATGGAGACCCATTCTTTATAAAAATTACTTGTAGAAAATTATCTATGGGAATGCAATTCATTTTTTTAATTCGTGTTTTTTATCCTCTTTACATATATTTGTAAAGAGAAGGGAGGGACAGAAATGAGAATTGCATATACAGATAGTGATGTGGACTTATTAGCTCGTCTAATGAGAGCAGAGGCTGAAGGAGAAGGACAACAAGGTATGTTGGATGTTGGAAATGTCGGTGTGAACAGAGTCATGTGTGATTGTCTAGATTTTAAAGGAATTACAAATATTCAACAAATGGTGTACCAACAGCAAGGTGGAAATTATTCATTCGAAGCTGTAACAAAAGGATATTTTTATCAACGTGCAAGAGAAACTGACAAAGAACTGGCAAGGAAATGCCTAGAGTACTGGAGAGGACATCCCGCAACCAATTCTCTTTGGTTTTTTAATCCCGTAGGAAATTGTCCTCCTGTTTGGTGGGATCAAACATTAGCTGGGCAATACAAAGAACATTGTTTCTACAAACCAAAGAGCATTGATTGCCCCAAAGTATATTCTGGAAAATAACGCTTATTTGATATGGCTTTAAACCCTTTTTATAATTCATTCTCCCTTTCAAAAGTTAAGAAAAAGCCTTGGCTATGTTTCATATACTAGCAGGGCTTTTTCCATTGGTATTTCTCTAATGAATTGTTAAATACGCTTATGAATTATTTGTAGTCCTCTGAAACGAGTTATCATCCAAATCCTCTTCAATTGATCCATGATTCATGTTTTTTCCGTAAAATATTTCATCCATTTCTGTTTTTAATTTTTTTGTAATTTCCTCTCGTTCTTTTACTGGTAACTTCTCTTGTGTATAGCCAAATAGATAGTTGTTTAGGTCAAATTCTTTCAGTTTACATTTTGTGTGAAAGATATGCTCTTGATATACATTGACATCAATCATGTCATAGAGACTTTTCACGTTATTTGGAATATAATTTTGGATGGAACTTATTTCGTGGTCAATAAATAACTTGTTACCTGTTATATCTCTTGTAAATCCTCTAACGCGGTAATCAATGGTCATAATATCAGTATCAAATGAGTGAATAAGATAATTTAATGCTTTAAGGGGGGATATTTCACCGCATGTAGCCACATCAATATCTGCTCTAAAAGTGCTGATCCCCTCATCTGGATGATATTCAGGATACGTATGAACTGTGATATGACTTTTATCTAACTGCATAACAACTGAATCAGGAAGAGGTCCAGGAGATTCAGTGAATGATTCCGTAGGTACTTCTACCACTGGTCCTTCTGATACTAATATAGTTACGCTTGCTCCTTGTGGTACATAGTCCTGTTTAGCGATATTCAGTACATGTGCTCCTATAATGTCTGAGACATTTTCCAAAATTTTAGTTAATCTGTCTGCATTATACTGTTCATCTATGTATTCTATATAAGCTTCTCGTTCTTCTTTTGTTTTTGTATAGCAAATATCATACATGTTAAAACTTAATGATTTTGTTAGGTTATTAAATCCATGCAATTGAATACGTTGTTCTGGTGTTAGTTTCATAATAAAATTCCCCATTCTTTTTTCTGCTCAATAATGTTTTAGAAATCCTTTATGAAATATAGTTCCATTCTACAATTTTTTCATACATTTTCTTTTTGCATTAGAATTACTTGTAATTATTGTATTGTTATAATTTATTCTTATTGTAAAATACGGTAAATGAAATTCAGAGTAACAGCCATGTAAAGAATAAAAAAGCTATTTAGAGTAAACGAAAAGATGTNNNNACATCTTTTCGTTTACTCTACTCTATGTTTAAGAATAATTTAATATGATTACTCTCAATTAAAACATTATTTATTTAAATCTTTTTTCGTTACTTCACTTCTAACATTCACATCTTTTGAGAATTCAGTATCGTTTTTTAGGTTATTCGGATATTTGTTTTTGCGTTTTCGATTATCATTTCGATTCGTCATCATTGATCCTCCCTCTTATGAACATTCGTACCTATTTTGTACAAAAGGACTGATTTAATACAATATGATTCGTTGATATCAACAACTACTTTACCACTTTTTGTAAACTTTCTTTTTGAAAAAACACTTACTGGTTGGCGCATACTACGTTTATTGGAGGTGACAATCATGGGACACAATCAAAACCCGTTTACAACAAAAAAGCGTACTGCCAACGGGCAATACGATAAAGAAGCACACAGCATCGACAGCCACGGTAACTTTGTACCTAATACTCCAACGAATGACGCTGTTCTTCGCACTGAAAGATCGAAGAACAAATGAAAGAAGCCCTGGATTTTAAAGTGAACCCCATTA
>NZ_NTRO01000078.1:0-792 GCF_002560575.1 Bacillus sp. AFS023182
AAGTGCCACGGGCACCATTTCTTATCTTTGTGTGTATGGTTAAATCAACAAATCGCTACTACCTCTCTTACTCAACTTTGTAGTCAATTAGAAACTTCAACAGGAATTTTATTAAGTCCGGAGGGACTTAATCGACGATTTAATTCGGCTTCTGTAGCCTTCTTTCGAACTGTATTTACTACACTTCTACAAGCTAAAATTGGAGGAGTATCTAAGATTTCTCATTCTCTTTCTNNCTTGATTCTACAACCTTCCAAGTTCCAGATCGATTCGCAACTACTTATCCTGGTGCCGGAGGATGTAGTCATAAAGCTGGTGTGAAAATTCAACTTGAGTATGACTTGTTAAGTGGAGAATTTTCTGATGTGGAAATTGAACCAGGAAAACGAAGTGATCAGGCATATAGTGCGACTCGAACAGGCATGGCACAAAAGAATGAANNAGAAAAGAATTTGAAACAGTGGTATTTAAAACAAAACCCGCTCAATTGAAACCGGTATATATACAAATTCATTTGGAAGACATCATGAAACAATTGCAGCCTGGTCAAGTGTATGAATTACATGATGTATATGTAGGGAGTAAAGACAAACTGCCTACTCGTATTGTAGTTTATAGATGTACCGAGGAGCAAAAACAGAAACGCTTACGTGACCGAGCTATTCGCGAAAAGAAAAAAGGAATTACATATACAGAGCGTACGAAACTTTTACAAGGTATTACGGTATATATGACAAACATTCCTACGGAATGGATACCAAAAGAGAAAATTTATGATTTATATTCACTACG
>NZ_NTRO01000079.1:0-17822 GCF_002560575.1 Bacillus sp. AFS023182
TTGATGGATGTGGGGTACCGCCACATGCCCATCAAGCTAAGATTTTGAAGTATCCCCCAAATTAGATTATGACTCTGGCTTTTGGGGACATTAATAGTCAAGATATGTATTTACTTTTGGTTTTTGATAAATTTTTTGTATTATTCTTTATTAAATGAACGAATAAGGAAATTAAAGGCAAGGCTGCTCCAATGAGTAAAGTTACTTCACTATTAAATTTATAGTAAGTATAACTTCCAATCCATGAACCAAATGCTCCTCCCAAAAAGAAAATAGTCATATATAATCCATTAAGCCTGTTTCTTATCTCGGGATTCAAACCAAAGATAACTTTTTGACCTAATAATAAATTTCCTGCTACACCAATATCAATGCAAATGCCTGAAATAAGTATTAAAATTACACTAAATAGTGAATGATCTTGAACAAAAAATAATAGTACGATAGATAATAGTACGAGCGCCATTGATACATTAGTCATTGTAAAAATATAACCTTTATCTGCTATTTTACCAATAGTAGGAGTTAAGAGAGCTCCTGCTATTGCAACAAAGCCAAACAATGCAATTTCATTATTTGAAAAATGTAATGGCTCAGACCTTAATAAAATTGGAATAACTGTCCAATAAAGACTAAATGTTGCAAATAAACATGCGTGATAAAAAGCTCTTTGTTGTAAAGCAGAAGTATTTATTAGTAGCTTTACCATAGAAGCTATTAAATTTGGATATAACATGTTACTAGTCGACACTACTTTATAATTGGGCAAAAATTTTATAATTAACAGTAATACGACGACTAGAGTTATTAATGAAAAAAGAAATACCATTCTCCAGCCGAACCATTCTGCTATTCCGATAGATAATGGCCGAGCAATCATAATCCCAATCAATAAACCACTCATTACTTTACCCACATATTTACCAGTCTCTTCAATGGGCACAATCCTCATTGTTAGCGGAACTAACATTTGAGCCGCACAAGCTCCAATACCAATCACAGTTGTTAATATTAAAAAAACAATTCCATTTGTCGAAATTAGCGTACCAATTAAGGGAATAATAGTTAGCCCGATAAGAATTCCAATTATTTTCTTACTTTTAAATAAATCGGCCATTGGCACGATAAAAAATAAGCCCAATCCATACCCAATTTGCGTCAAGGTGGTGAGCAATCCAGATAAATCAGAAGAGATGTTCAAATCTTTTGCAATGAATTGTACAATTGGTTGTGCATAATAAATATTTGCGGCAAGCGAACCACAACTAATTGCCAAAATAAATATTAGAAAATTTGTCTTTTTAGTCAACTTTATCATTCCTTTTATTTATTTTAATTTTTTGGTACGTTCGTTCCGAAATTGTTGAAAAAGAAAGACTATAGGTCTGCAATAGTCTTATCCACTAGATTATAGGCTAGATTTTTCTCTTTTTTATATTTGGACATTAAATTAAGGCTATGATTTAAACTTAATAAAGAATATGCAACTAATTCAGAGTTAGCCTCTTGTAAAATTTCTCCTTTCTTTTTTCCTTCTTCAATGACTTGCTTAAATACTTTTTCAAGTTCATTAAAATCATTTATAAGTATTTCTTCTATGGAAGGATCGATATGTCCAATAAGCAGTGACGAATTAGTTATAATACAACTTTTAGGAATGTCATCTAAATAGCATTTTTCAATATGTTGATAAAAAAAAGATTTAAGTGATGCTTTCGTGTTTGTGTCACTAAAAAGTAGATTTCTCTTTCGACTGCCATAGTTTTTATAATGCTCTAAAACCTGTTTAAATAGTTCATCCTTATCTCCAAAACTACTGTAGAGAGTAGATCGACTTATTCCCATCGTTTCAATAAGGTCTGAAATGGATGTAGCGTCATAACCTTTTTCCCAGAATAAATACATAGCTTTATTCAAAGCATGTTCTTTGTTAAAACTAATATTTCTCCCCACTTTACAACACCCCCTATCATATAATTTAGTATAAAGATTTTGGAACGATAATTCCATAAAAACATTTCGAAACCAAGTCTTCCGTTAGAGGATGCTTTAATGGAGAAAATCAATTATTTATGGGATTTCCCCACACACCCATTAACTTAAGGATTTCGACTATTCCTGAAGTTAAAAGCACGTTACTATTCTCTTATGTTAATGAGAAAGGGTGACGTACTTTTTATGAATATGCATCAAAAACAAGAGTTGTCTTTATTTGCCGAAGAGTTATATCGCTATATGTCTCCCGCTGCACTTAATAAATTAGCTATAGAAGCAGGTGGAATGAAACGAATTACAACCTGGCAAAGTGTATGAATTACATGATGTATATGTAGGGGGCAAAGACAAATTACCTACTCGCATTGTGGTTTATAAATGTACGGAGGAGAAAAAACAAAAACGCCTACATGATCGAGCTATTCGTGAAAGAACCGCGTTTTGTATGAAAATATACCTTAAGTTGATGGATGTAGGGGTACTGCCATATCGTTATCAACCTAAGATTTTAAAGTACCCCCTAAATGGAAAATCTGTGTTTTTCATTTCACAAACTCAAAGTAAAATAGCCCATAGAACCACATATTCGCTCACATTCTCTATAGAATCTCATCTATTATGAAATAAACAAAGCCTCTTCCTGCATCCCTTCTACACTGATATTTCCAAAACAACTTTTGCACCACACAGCTTTTCTGAATTACTTAAGTGAATATTTCCACCATGCTGCTTTGCAAAGTTTTTCGCAATATATAGTCCGATTCCATGATGATGTTTTGAGTTTCTACTTTTATCGCCTCTAAAAAATTGCTCTGTAGCTGAACTTATTTCTTCCTTTGTAAATCCTCTTCCTGCATCCTCGATAATGAACTGGACCTTACTATTACTAGTTTCAACTGTGAACAGTAAATCACCATTTACCGGGGAATATTCAATGGCATTCATCATCACATTCATAATGGCCCTTTTTAAAACAACCTCATCAGCATAAATAAAATTCGGTATATCCTTAACCTCTTTCATTACATGTAACTGTTTGTCCAAAGCACAAATTGCACTTTCTTCTATAATATGATCAATAAAGTTTTGGAGTTCTATTTGCTTAAATTGAAGTGAAGTAACTTCCTCACATTTCGTAATGTCGAGCAAAGATTGCATATACATCTCCATTTCAGCAACACTTTTCAAAATATGCTCATTACATTTCCCCTGATCCGAATCCAGCATAAATTCATTTAACAGCTCGGCATTCCCTCTCAATATCGTTAATGGAGTTTTGACATCATGTGCTAAAGCAGCAATCTGTTCCCTTCGATTCATTTCCATCTCCCACTGTTTACGTAAGGAATCGTTCAGTTCATCTTTCATTTTTACTAAGGAATCTAATATTTCATTCACTTCTATTATTCTAGATTGCTCTACTTGAAAATCTAAATCTTCCTTTTGAATTTTATCGGTTACCTTTTTCAAAATCAGCATTTCCTTTGACAATGATTTACCAAAAGAACGAGATAGAAATAACACTTCTAACGCAAATAATAGGATAAAAGAGATAATCAAAGAAATGTCCGGGATTGGTAAATACTTCTGCAACACAGGATTTTTATAACTCGTATGCAAAGTATATAAAACGACACAAATATCTTTATTTCGTTTTATAACTGCATAGTAGTATCCATCGCCACCTATTTCGTTGTTCTGTACGTTATCCCATATTTTCCTCGCATCATTTTTATGAATATTCCCTTGAATGATGTTTCCTGAAAAGTCATACACAGCATATTTATATTTTTTTAAAATCTGATCATCGCCCTGTTCTGCTTTTACTATGGCGTCTCTTTGCGATTCAATCTGTTTCTCATAATAATTTGCCGGAAGAATCATCCCCCTGTTAACTCCCATACTGAACAAACTAAGATGAAAAATGACTAAAGCAATTGTCCCTATTGAAAATGCGAAAATATACCGTATAAAAATTTTGCGGAGATTTATTTGTTTTTTTACCTTTTCCATTTATATCCGATTCCCCACACTGTTTCTATTGGATTCATGCCATACTTAGATAATTTATAGCGGATATTTTTAATATGTTCCACAATGACTTGATTGTCACTTTCGCCATCATATCCAAAAACATTTTCATAAATCTTTTCTCTTGAAAATACTTGACCGTGATTGAGAGCTAAATACTCACAAATTCCATACTCGCTTTTCGTAAATGCGATAACTGTATCGTCATACCTTATTTCTTTACACGATAGATTAAATGTAAGACCTGATAGAAAAAAGGCATTTTGCTTTTCCCTATGTTCACGTCTTACATGTGCTGACACTCTTGCACGCAATTCACCGATTCCAAAAGGCTTTGTAATATAGTCATCTCCGCCAAGACTAAGCCCTGTGATCAGATCCTTTTCCATTGTTTTAGCAGTTAGAAAGACAATAGGACTATCCACCAAGTCCCTGATCTCCTTGCAAAGTGTAAACCCATCTATTTCTGGCATCATGACATCTAATAGAATTAAATCATAATGACAAAATTTGTTCTTGGAAATCGTAAGAGGATTACGAACGGCAGTTACCTCATGTCCTTCTTTCTCTAAAGCGCTTTTTATAATATAAAGAATGCCTTCTTCATCATCAATTGCTAATATTTTTGCCATACAGATCCCCTCCTCCTTTCATTATAATGCTGTGTTTACAAAATGTGTTTACATTTCTTTACGCCCTTCATAAAAAGAAAACCATATAAGTGACATAATAAAAGCAATAATCGTTGAGCAAATACATATAACTACTCCCATTTGAGTATCTCCTTGTAAGGCATGAAACGAATCAGGTCTCAATCTGTATTCAAAAAAACTACTATACAATCGCATCCCCCATGCACACGGAATGTATTTCCAAATAACCTCTCCCAGCCCGGTAAGCATTAAAGCTGCCAGTACACTTTCTATAATGCCGATTCCAATGGAAGCACCTTTACTAAAGCGAAAGTTCAAGAACAGATGAAATAGATACATAAAGATTTGACATCCAAAAAGTATTAAGGAAATCTCAAAATACAAAGAAAGGGGAAATTCATTCTGCCCTAACAAAAAATGAAAACCTGCCGCAAACCCAAAGACTGCCAATATAGTCGAACAAAACCCGCATATTAACAGTAAACAGAATTTACTAATAAATGCTTTCCGCTTTCCGTATTCTGTTGCTAAAAGTTCTGTAAAGTTCCCTGCTAACGCTTCCTGTTCCACAATAGAAGAACATACAACACTAATAAGCAGTGGAAAAATCATAGATAATACTTCTATATAAACTGGAACCTTACTAATGGTATCAACTTTGGAAAAGGAATAGTAACTTAAAAAAAGAATAATCCCGATGATTGGCATCACTATATGTATCCAGAAAAAAATCGTACCTTTCATCTTTAGAAAATCAGCTCTTAATACCCTTGGTAAAACTCCCATTTTATTTTGCCTCCTGCTTTTCAAACCATTTTGTCGTCACATAAGTAAGCAAAAGAAACAGCACGACAGAAATGACCAGGCCTGGCAGTATGACAGAATAGGAAAGAAGTTCTGGTGTGAAAGTTGTACTCCCTGGTTCTGCAAGCATACCATTCGGTAATATTTTTACGATTGGAATCATGAGTCTACTTGGATATGCATATGGATTGATCAGCCAAATACTTTCTGTTGCAAATGCAAATCCTACTCCATTTGCTATCACATTTAATAGAACCGTTGAAAATATACCTATCTTGTTACCTAAAAATAAACATATAGGAATTTGCCACATAAAGGTAACAACCAAAACAAAGCTACCTAATAATGTATTCTTTACAGAGATTATTGGGAAACCACCTTTATTTAATAGTAAACTAAATAACTGTATGCCACAGAAAAAAATTATGCAGGAACAAATCAAAATTCCTAAAACCAGTAATACTTTAGAAACCCATACTCGTTTTAAGGAAACGGGCAAAGATAAAATAGCTCGATTATTCATTTTTTTATCCTTCTCGGCAAGAAGTGCACAACTTAAAGAAAGCATTCCTGGAAGAAAAGCGGCGTACCACCAGTTGTAACTAGTTATTTGAAAATACCCCCCCGATATTAATAGAGCAATCAGCATTGGAACTAATGGCGCTAGCCAGATAAGTTTATTCAAAAAAGTATGTCTGATTTTGATTTTTTCAGATACAACATACGGAATCATTTCTTATGCCTCCCTTCTATATTTCCCCGCCACTTGAACAAATAAGTTTTCCAAGTCTGTATTCTTATTCAGTTTCCCCTGATACCCCAATACACCATTCGATATAATCCCAACATGATCTGCAACCTGACTTACTTCGCTTAAAATATGACTGGATAAAATGACGGTAATTCCTTTGCTAGGGAAAGAAAGAATCAATTCTCTTAATTCCTGTATGCCAAAAGGATCCAGTCCATTCATTGGTTCGTCTAATATTAAAAGCTTCGGATGATTCAGTAATGCAATGGCAATTCCCAATCGCTGCTTCATTCCCATCGAAAATTTCCCTGCCTTTTTCTTACCTGTATTCTCTAGCTCTACAACACGCAATACCTCATCAATTCTTGACTTTGGCAATCCTAAAGCAGTCGTACGAACGAGCAAATTTTCTCTTGCTGTTAAATTTTCATAAAGCGGAGGTGACTCAATTAAAGCACCAATAGAATGTAAATCGTGCCGCGTCCATCTATGACCATCAAAATGAATCTCACCAGAAGTAGGCGTAAGCATGCCCGTTATCATTTTCAAAGTGGTCGATTTTCCTGCCCCATTAGGACCTAACAATCCATAGATTGAATGTTTCGGTACAGAAAGCGAAATATTTTGTACCACACTTTGCTTTCGAAATGTTTTGCAAAGATTTTTTGTTTCTAACATAATCTCATTCATTCTAATCTTCCTCCTCGTATATTGTGAGTATAGAATAAACGACAATTATAAGGATTCTATAAGGAAAATGAAAAAACATAGGGACAAAGAAAAAGCGCTTTTTGTATAAAGTTAAAAAAGTTGTTTCTGTAGAATCATAGGAAAGGATGGCGTTTTTGTATGTCTATTTCTGTATCTAATGAATTACAACTATTTGCTCAAGAAATTCAAAGTTTCTTATTTCCAAATACCTTACAGGATCTTGCTAGTGATGTTGGTTTTGTTCAGCGAACTAGCAAGTACCAAGCAAAAGATTTAGTCGGTGTTTGGTAGAATATGACCAAAATGTTAAACTTATTAAGTAAGAGAGGAGAACTAATTAAATGATTAAGCCTTTATATACAGAAAATATTATAGTAGGTGTAAAATATAAAAATAAGTTCAATTGGTATATAACTGAACCGGATTTATGGTATTTAGATTATAATCAAGCTGGGTACTCTCCTAGTGAATATCCAGAAGAAAGAAAAGGCATTAGTATTTTAAATGAGACTACAATAGCTCATTTTTTAGAAAGAATAGAAAAATATGAAAGATTTACAGAAGATATTAGGTTAGAATTTTTAAGGGAACTAAGAACTAATAGAGACGAAGCCTATTATGATTATAATCCATGTTTCTTGATAGATTTTGAGCGTTTAATTTTTTATTCTAATTATCCGGAATCAATATCTTTTGAAGAATATATTCCGAATAACTGGAGAGGTTATTTACAGCGATTTGATGAACAAGTACTCTATGAGTATAGATACTGGGAAGATAAGAATAAAAGCTATTTAGTTAGAGAGGATTAAGTCATGCAAGAAAATAAATTAACTATGAGGGGTATCACCACATCACTATCAGCCTAAGAAAACAGGTTACCCCCAAAATGATAAATAAGCTTTTTTCACAAGAAAGCCCAAAAATTTCGTTCTGGAGGTGTAATAAAGCTTTAGCTTGATGGAGATGGGATGAATTTAAACCTCTAAAAAACCTGAAGATGTCCCCATAGCAATTACGATGTCTTCTTTCTTTAAGAGGTTTTGATTCTTTAATTGATTTATCGTATGGATTACTGTGGCAGAAGAATTTTCAAGAAAAAGACCCTTTGTTAACAGGAATTGTTGATCTTGTTTTGCCTGTTCTTCATTAACTACTACTGCTAATCCATTAGATTCTTGTAATGCACTTAAAGCTTGGAAAGTCACCGTTGTTCCGTCTAATGATTTCAGCTCAGTTTCTCCAATAAACTCTTCTATATAGTGAACTCCATTTAATACATTTGTTAAACGAGGAAAGGGCTCAACTGCTATCATTTTGGGAAGTTTTATTGTATTTTTATTTAGGGTAATTTCTTTAAAACCTTGCCAAATTCCCCACAATAGGTCTCCCCTGGAAACTGGAACAATGATTTTATTAGGCACTCTTCCTTGCAATTGTTGCAAAATTTCATAGGCAATAGTTTTATAACCTTGAACTCCAATAAAATTACTTCCAACGGGAGGTGTTAAATAGTTGCTGGCAGGGTAAAATCCCTTGTCGGAATATTCCTTCAATTTAATCCATCTTTCTTCAGATGTATCAGTTAATATTAAGTTTGCTCCATAACCTTTAAGTATTGATTGAATACGATTATTTAAGTTTTTCGAAGCAATTACAACACATTTTATACCTCCGAAAGCCGCATAGGCTGCCAATGAAATCCCTGCGTTTCCACTAGATGCTACAACTACACCTTCCGATCCTGTTTCAATAGCTCTTGTTACAATTAAAGAACTCATTCTATCTTTATGTGAGCCTGTTGGGTTTTGACCTTCGTATTTTATGTAAATTTCCCCAAGTTCTTCTTTACCAATTGATATAGGAATCAATGGGGTATTTCCTTCCCCCATAGAAAAGTAAGATTTATAAGGTAATGCACAAGTAGTATCATCCTGTTTATATATTACTTTTAAACTTGACGGCATATTTTCAACCAAACATCTTGGGCAACCTTCAAAAAAATCAGCAAAATCATAGTTGTTATAACAACGTAAGCATTGCAAATAATTTATTTTAGGATTTTTTTTAATAGTTAATTTCAATGTAAACCATCTCCTAATTTCAAATAATATAATTAATATTTTATTTTGTTTTGCTGCGTTTATATTTCCTTATTCGTTAATTAGTGTAAAATGATTATTGATTATTGTCTAATTGAATTATTCTATGCTGATAATTGATTTTTCAAATAAAGAGGTGATATTCTTGGACTATGAACAAATTAAATCATTCATTTCTGTAGCAAATCATCGACATTTTACAAAAGCTGCTGACGAACTACATGTAACTCAATCAACAATTACTACTAGAATTAAAAATTTAGAGAGCTATTATGAACAACCTTTGTTTTATCGTTCAAACAAAAAAGTTGAACTTTCTGATTTTGGCAAAGAAATATTACCGTTGCTAGAGAGACAGTTAGAAATAATGGAGAAAACAAAAGACATTGCTAAAGAGTACAAAACGAAAGAAAAGATAATTTGTCTAGGATTAACATATTCTTTATGGAATCCTGTATTAGTGAAGTGGGTTGAACATATACATACTGCTTTTAAAAATATACATTTTAAATTTGTAACAGACCACTCTCCACAAATAATGGAGGGCGTTAAAGATGGTTCTATAGATATTGGAATAGTTTATCATGCTCCATTAAATGATAATATTAAAATTGAAGTAGTGGGGTATGATTATTTTTCCTTATATGGTGCCTCTTCTTTTCATATTAATGAAAGACTTACTTGGAATAACATTATAAACTATCCAATCGTATATCTAGATTGGGGAAGAACTTTTGATGATTGGTTTTTTAGAGAATTCGGTGAATCGTTTACACCCTTTGTGCAAGTCGGCCACAGTAAAACTTTACTGGATTTTGTAAAATCCGGACAAGGAATTGCATTTATTCCGGATCGAATCGTTGAATCATCAGATGGTTTGGAGAAAGTTCATAAACTTGCATATGAGTCTTTAAATCTGTTATATCCTCAGAAAGTGTATCTCATTGCGAAGTCAACCGCACTTAATAACGAGGCTATTCATTATTGCATAGATTCTTTAAAAAAATACTTATTTTAAATACACTTTTTATCAAGATAGAGTAAATTTATATTCATAAAATGAAAAAAACGCTATTCTTTTTGTAGAAATATACAGTTGTTCAACACTTTTAAAAAAGTCTCAAAACTTGTCTTAAAATCAAAATCTCATTATTCCTTAATTTTAGGCGTGCCGCCCACATTTTAACGAAAATATACGCTAAACGAATTTCAGCATAAAGCGAGTCATCTTTTTATTTTAAGAAAAAAGATGGCTCGCTTTATGCTGAATATTTACTCCACTATTCATAGCCAAGAAACTGTACAAAATGGATTTCAATATCGTCACTTAATACCTGTTGTGTTTTGACATTCCATAATTGTCCGATGGTGTGAAATGATTCGTCATAAGAAAATAATATGAAATCTAACAAGTTAATAGTAATTGTTTTTCGAAGAGAACGATACAGCATCCCCTTCCTGCATTTGGGATGTATAGAGTTTACTCCAATAATATAAAGAGCGTTTTACCATGTCATGTGTATTTCGAAGCAGAATTTCTATATTCACTTGTGTTCCGTTGTCTAGTGTGGCTAATAAATCTAAAATCGATAACTTATCATCTTCATAAGACTTATGGAGATGTGGTGCTACCACATACCCATCAAGCTAAAATTTTATAGTACCCCCAAAACAAAATTTTGTCCTAACTTGTAATAAAAAAGTTTATTTTTCATTTTGGGGTGGATTTGTTTTCTTAAGTTGATGAATGTGGGGTAGCATCACTTGCCTACCAACTTAAGAACTTAGTTTCTCCGTACTTTATAATTATGAGTATCATTATAAATTTTATAAACCTCAGATAATTCCTGCTGCGAACGTATTTATACCGAAAATATGAGTAAGGCAAAGGATAAATGCCCAGAACTGGTATGATAGATGTTTTTATAGAGTTTAGGCTTGATATTATTTGTTGAAATTTTTTTCGTAAAGATAATGAATAGATACAAACAAAACCAGCAATACACCTTTTCTGTATCATACTAGTTTTGTTGAAGTTCATCTTGAATTGTAGTTAATTTACCGAAATTACAAATTCCGAGTTCGGTGCCCCAGCAAATACAACTGTTCCGTTCTTCGGCAGTTTTACTTTGTTGTTGCCACTCACAACGGTAAAATTAACGCATACTCCCTTTTCATCATATACCACGAACGAACCTTTCGATGGCAATGTCACATTCATCATTTTCCCGGCTGCCGCTTTTGGGATCGTAAACCATTTCGCATGCCCATTTGCTTGCAGCGTAACTTTAGATGATCTCCCTACATCAAGTGGTTTTACATTACTTCCACTTACGTATAACAATCCGGCCATCTCCATATATTCATTGCCACCTTCTGTATAGAAGTGCGTTTCCGTCGTATCACGGCCATTCATCACTGGAATCTGGAGCTGATGCGTTGCTGTGTTTGGACCTATAATTTTTTTGCCATCCCAATAGCCCGCCAAGCCTTCGTCGCGATTAATTTGTATAATAATAAGTTTCGGTTGTACGAGATATTCAATAGAACTAAATTTCTCATTTACGAGATAGAATTTGACACCTTCCCGCTTCGCCCATGCGGCAGCGGTTTTCTTCGATAACACGTTGTCTTCTAGTTTCTCAGCTAAATAGTGAGTCATCACACCTTGCCCTAAGCCTGGATGCGATTTATATGTGCTCTCCTTCAAATAAGTTCTCCCATTCTTCTCGATCACGAAGTTGAGCTTGGAAGTGCCCTTCTCATTAATAAAGCTTCCATCCGCAGTATATACATATTTTTCTTCTCGATTAGATGTTAAGAACAATTCTCCTTTCTTCGTAATTTCAATTTTGAAATGAGTTTCACTATTGCCATAAAAGCCTGCATTCTTTGCTACGTCTTGAGGCATTTTTACCTTGACTGGCTTGCCAAAGGATTTGTTCGGCTTGACATCCTTAATAGTACCGTTCTCTTTAAGCGCGGCGAGCAGCAATTCAGTTGCCATCAATTGATTTGTAGAGCTTCGTCCACCAGATGACAACACAGCTGCTGCCATTCTCTGTTCCGGAAGCACAACTAGTATAGCATGTTGTAGCGCCGTATCGCCGCCCTTAGCCAAAGCTTTTATCCCATATTCACTAAATGGGTATAGTTTCACACTATCCCAGCCAAGACCATAGTTAAAAATATTATCTCCATCCCCTGGCCACATACCTTTTTTATATTCCTCTTGCTCCATCGCTTTGACTACTTTATCAGAGAGGATTCCTTTTCCCTGTCCCATAAATAATTGTGAAAATCGTACCATATCTTCTGCCGTAGAAGATATCCCTCCCGTACCAATCACATTCACTGATTCAATTGGAAGTTGCCCTTGGTACGGAGGAAAATAAAGTCCAGCCCGATTTTCGTCTCTCCATTTGTCCTGCGGCGTTTTTGTATGATGCATCTTTAAAGGTTCTGTAAACCGTTGATGTAGAAATTCTGTAAAGCTCATACCGCTGACTCTTTCCACTAAAATTTCGGCCAACGTAAAGCCATCGTTGCAGTATACCGAGAAAGCGCCTGGGTCTGCTTTCAAGTTTTGTTTGGACAATTGCTGCAATAAGACATCATGGGCATAGGTATCATTATCGTTAAATAAAAATGCATTACTTAACGTAGAACCTTGTAAGCCAGAGGAGTGATTCAACAACATACGTGGTGTAATACGTTTGTATCGACCGTCTTTCATCTCAAAATCAGGAACATAGCGGACAACAGGAGCATCCAAATCGACTTTTCCTTCATCGACCAATTTCATTACAGCCGCTGTTGCATACATTTTACTGACTGAACCAATCCCGTATAGAGTATCTTTTGTTAGCGGCTGTTTCCCTTCCATATCGTTCATGCCAGCCTGACCCGACAAAATAAGTTTTCCATTATCAATTAGCGCATACTGCACGCTAGTCGCCCCATGGGACTTCGTAAGTAGCGCCGCCTTCTCTGCTGCAATCTTCTTCAGCTCTTGGCTAGCTACTTCTTCACCAGTTACAACTGTAGTCTTACTGTCAGAAAATACTTTCGCCCCTGTTGGTAGAATCATAGTTAGCGCTAATGCAACGGCTAACACACCAGTTAGCTCATTTTTCATGAGGGAATTACCTCCTTAGATAAGTGATCGATTTTATAATCTATTTATTCGACTATAAAAATACGATAAAATTTATCCATTCTTCCTCTTAACCTACTTGCTAAATTCAGCAAGTAAAATATTTTTAAAAGGATCAGGACTATCAGCTTTAAGGCTGTTCAAATTGACGGCCAATGTGTGCTTGCCTCCAAGTGTGCCTCCAGCAAAAGTTACAAATCCAGGAATGGTGCCTCCATGTCCCCATATCGATACACCGTTGGAAAGCTTAATTTTAAAAATCCCAAGACCGTAATCACCAAGTTCATCTGTTCCTGTAGGGACTGTAGTAAGCATTTGCTTTAGTTGCTGTTCTTTCAATAAATTACCTCCAAGTAAGTAGGAGAAGAATTTGTTTAAATCATCAGCAGTAGAAATCATATCTCCGGCTGAGCTCGCCATACTTGGATTATAATAAGTAACATCCTTTGGCTCACTTGCCCCGTCTAGTTGGATATATCCACGAGCATGCTTGGTTCCTGGTATCACGCTTGAATTTCCAGGTAAGAATGTATTCGATAATTCAAGCGGTTCAATAATCCGATTTTCAATCTCTTCCGCATAGCTATTCCCAGTTACTTTTTCAATAAGAATCCCCAGTAATACATATCCTGTATTTGAATACGACCAGCTCTTTCCTGGAGCAAAATCTGGGGGCATGGAAATTCCCATCTTTATTAATCCTTCAGCAGTATAAGATTTTTTTGTATCCATCATATTAAAATCCTTTGATCTTGTGTACTCAGCGATACCACTTGTGTGGTTCAATAATTGCCGGATAGTAATCTGTTTATCATCATATCCATTTCCTTGAATGACACCAGGCAACCATTTTTCAATAGAATCGTCTAGATTCAAGCGGTTCTCTCCGGCCAATTGCAGTACAACTGTTGCAGTGAACGTCTTTGTCACGCTGCCAATTCGAAAACGAAAATCTGTTTTCATTGGTTTCTTGGTACTCAGATCCGCTATCCCAGCTGCATAACTCCATGTTTTTCCACCCTCAGAAGTTTTAGCAAGTATCCCTGGATATCCAAGTTGCAATGTATCCCGCATTGCCTCTTTGACGAAATTACGGTCTTTTTGAGTGCTTGTTTGTAACGAACTAGATACATTTTGAATGGACTCCGCTTTTACAATTGAGGTTGGAGTTGTATATAACAGTGAACCTCCAGTTATTAAAATTGCTAAACCTGTAAATGTAATTTGACGATGCTTTTTCATCAAAATATTCCTCTCCCCTATTCATATTTTATAAATGGTTATTTGCTGTTTTTAAACTAATCCGTCTTAACCAAAGACAAAAGGGCGATATTAAATTTGTAACCATTCTTATACCCATTATTTCATAACTGACTTTCTGACCTAAAAAATGGTCTATCCCTTTTTTCAGATGTATGTTAACTTTTGTAATGTCTCTTTACCTTCATACAAGTCTTATTAATTGATTTGTTTTTTTATATAAATATATAGTATTTGTTCCTCCTCTCACTCTTCTTTACATTTTAATCATACACACTGAAAATCTCTTTTTTCTTACCTATTACTTACAAATTTCTTACGTTCAAAATCACTTATATAATTGATTATTTTTTATTTTAATGACATTTAGTTGTATTAATTTGATAGGAATTTGACGGAATACAAAAGTTTATTTATTCCGAAAAATAAATTTAAATACATATATACTATTAAATATTTCACCTATACATTTCCTTACGTTATTCCTTATCATATATAGGGGGTTACGTCACATAGCTATCAAGCTAAGGTCTTATACTATCCATTAAGTAAAAAAGACGTTATTCTTTTTGTAGAAATATACAGAAAGGATGGCGTTTTTGTATGAGTCTATCGATTCAGGATGAGTTTCATTTGTTCGCTGAAGAACTACAGCGATATCTATCTCCACATATTCTTCAACAACTCGCACAAGAGACAGGTTTTGTAAAACGTAAAAGTAAGTATGATGCACGAGATTTGGCTGCTTTATGTATTTGGATTAGTCAACACGTAGCAAGCGATTCTCTCACCCGATTATGTAGTCAACTTTATGCAAATACAGCTACACTGATGAGTCCAGAGGGACTTAATCAACGTTTTAATCGATGCGCTGTTTTATTTCTACAGCGTGTATTTTCTCTTTTAGTCAAAAGCCAACTAAACGATTCATCTCAAATTTCAAATCAATACACTTCTTATTTTCAACGTATACGTATTTTAGATGCTACTATTTTTCAGGTCCCCAATCATTTGGCCCCTATTTATCCTGGTTCAGGAGGATGTGCACAAACAGCTGGTATTAAGATTCAGCTAGAGTATGATTTACATAGTGGAAAATCCCTCAATTTTCAAGTGGAACAAGGTAAAAATAATGATAAAACCTTTGGTACAGAGTGTTTAGATACCTTATGCCCAGGAGATTTATGTAATCGAGATTTAGGATACTTTTCTCTAAAGGATTTAGACCAGATGGATCAACGAGGTGTATTCTATGTTTCACGGTTAAAGTTAAATAATAGAGTATATGTGAAGAATGAATCTCCAGAATTCTTTCGGGATGAAACAGTAAAAAAGCAATCTTTATATGTTTTACTTAACCTTGAAGATATTATGCATCAAATAAAACCAGGAGATACTTATGAAATTCGAAATGCCTATATTGGACAACAAAAACTACCGTCGCGGGTTGTAATATACAGACTCACATCAACTCAAATTCATAAACGTAGGAAACAGCAAAATTAGATCCACGGTTAGAATTCAAAGCCCTATTGCCTTGGCAACCAAAAGAGGAATTTTTGTCAAGTTTTCCAGCTTTATGGGCATGGGATTAATATTGTTTATAAAGGAATAATTCATGGATTAACTGGCACACACAGTTTAGTATAGGCTATATGTCATGTTCAATAATTCTTAAAACTTAATATCATTAGTAAAACAAGGGAATGTTTGTAGACCAATCTACACTTCATTCCCTTGTTTTACATATATTACACTCCTATCACTCCTGGAAATATTCAGGTTAGTTGATATTAATTAAATGTTAACCAATAATTAGGAGGACTTCCTTTTTAAAATTATTCTTGATTTTATTGCTATGATTAATAAAATAATACCTAATAAACTTGTAAATATAGGGTAGATTATTGGGGAAAATATACTTGGATACGCACCATTTATATCAGAATGGTACCCCATTAATTTTAGACCTGTATAAGAAAAATTAACAAGGGCTACCCCTAAGTAATTCTGATTTCTTGTAGCATAGTTAAAACTTTCTTCTTTGTAGCTACCATCTTTATTAATGCTAATAATTTTCCATTTTCTTTCTTCTAAAGGATAACCATTACTTGTTATCCTCTGTAGAAAATATATTTGTTCTTCACCACTTATTTTATTTTTTACAGTTAACACATCTAGCCACGAAAAATATCTCCCTCCTCTTGGCTCATTAGAAATTAATATCTCATCAGGAGTAGAAACTTCTACCCCATTTATAAAAAGATGGGCCTTAACTACTCCACTGGAAGGAGTTCTTTCTTCCAATATCTTGATATGTACATCATCTATTTTTATTTCCTCAGCATCTAGTACATTCTCAAAACCTTCACTGTCTTTATAAGCATGATGTATTTCATATGTATCTGCAATTTTTTTACTTATCCAGTCCTCCCTAATAATATTGAACATGGGAATACAGGAAGGAACCAACAACACGAATGAAAAAATAAAATAAAAATAAGCTTTATTCATTTGTTTTCTCCCGACTAAAAATTTCAATATTTAGAATTTTACCATAAATAGATAGTATCTTGAATACCTGGCATAATGAACTCTTTTCTTCAAATGAAAAACACCTCCACTTAATTCGCATTTAGTATGCGAATTAAGTGGAGGTGTTTTTTTCATGTCCCATTAATGGGGTTCACTTTATTTCTCCACGGTTCTTTATTTTTGTATAACAGCTTTTATTGGGTGTTCTATGCGTTTATGCCGCGAAAGTCACTTGACCATGAGGGTGTAGAGGCTCGTGGTCAAGTGACTCGTGGAATAAAAAGCATAGGACGGAATCCCCAAAAAGGGTGAAAAACAGGAAATTTGTATATAACTTTATAAATTGTACGTGAGTAGTAACTACTAAATGAAATGTCATTGATAGAATACAAGTGTTATGTTATATTCAAAACTTTTGCTTTAAGAGCTCGAGCTCGAAAATTACTTTCATTATCATTTATACCAAAACGCTCACTAATTATCTCAAGTCTATACTGATAAGTGCCTGGTGGAGGAAAATCTATCCACGTAACGGAGGGGTTAAAATCAAGCTGGCTAGAAGTTGTTATTGGTATTGAAAAAACACGTTCAGCTGCCTGTGTAAGAAGATTTCTATCCCTAAATAGCTGGATTACAACGCCTGCACCATAAATAGTTAAACCCTCAAATGGAACATAATGGGCTGTAGCAAAGGCATCCAAATCAACTGCTTGACCTGGTAATACTGTTATAGGTGGAAGTGTTAAAGTTAGCGTGAGCGCAGGTCTTATTTCATTACTACCTGTGAAAGAAACACTAGCTATACCTGTTGGTCCTGTTGGTCC
>NZ_NTRO01000007.1:0-89484 GCF_002560575.1 Bacillus sp. AFS023182
AGTGAAAATTTTAAAATAATGCTATTGTTGATAAAGAGATAAATCCAGTTTTCAAATATTGAGTGCTGGTCTTTGAGGCTGTTAGGAATTTCCTAACAGCTATTTTTGTGAGTTTAAAATTATTAAAATGGATACACAGTTCGGCCTGTAATAATCTTATAGGCACTGCAAAATTGAGTTTGTGCATATTGTTTAGTTGGTTCATCTAAAGTTTGATTGTTGGATAATGTATGAAAGGAACGTAGTAAACAATTTAAAGCGAAATATAATTCTTCTTGTGAGCAGTTTTTTTCTTTTACTGCTGTTGCCAAAATGAGTTCTTCCGTTAATGTTGAGAAATTAATGGTAGCTTGTCCGATTTGCATTGTATCCTCTCCAATCCTATTTTTTATCATGTATATGTACCATTGGACAAACTATGTCAATTTTATCTCGCTATTTGGGTAGTAACACCCTAACCATAAGGTTCAAAGAGAAGGGAGGGAAAATTTTTTCTATTTGTTAGGAGTAATAATCAGTAGGGGAAGCAGATGGTCCTGTTGGTTAATACTGTATCGTGCCTATTTTTTGAATTTCATTTACCGTATTGAAAGAACTTGCATTATGACTATTAAAATTGGTAAGATTGGGTATAATGATCAGATGGATAAGATTACATAAAGAGAGTTGAAGTATATGGGAGAAATGCAGCGCGAAAAAGTTGCTGTTATCATCGGACCAACTGCGGTAGGAAAGACAAAATTAAGCATTGATCTTGCAAAAGCGTTAAATGGTGAAATCATTAGTGGAGACTCGATGCAAATTTATCGTAAGATGGATATCGGGACAGCTAAAGTAACAACAGAAGAAATGGAAGGAATTCCGCATTACATGATCGATATTAGAAATCCAGAAGATTCATTTTCTGTGGCGGAATTTCAAGAGCTTGTTAGAGGGCATATTCGAGAAATTACGGAACGTGGAAAACTACCCATTATTGTTGGTGGTACCGGTCTTTATATACAATCAGTTTTATATGACTATCAGTTTACAGATGAAGCTGGAGACCTTGTATATCGAGAGAAACTGGAGAAATTAGCGATAGAAAATGGTGTAGAATATATACATAAGAAACTGCAAGAGGTAGATCCAGAAAGTGCGAATCGTATTCATGCGAATAATGTAAGGCGTGTCATTCGTGCTCTAGAAATTTTTCATACGACAGGGCAGAAGATGAGTGATCAACTTGAAAAACAGGAAAATGAGTTATTATATGATGTTTCATTAATTGGCTTGACTATGAATCGTGAAATGTTATATGATCGCATCAACTTACGTGTTGATCTTATGGTGGAACAAGGGTTGGTACAAGAGGTAAATACTTTGTATGAAAACGGAGTTCGAGACTGCCAATCTATTCAGGCGATTGGTTATAAAGAATTATATAATTATTTCGAAGGGCATGTTTCGCTAGAAGAAGCAATAATGCAATTAAAAACAAATTCACGTCGCTATGCAAAACGTCAACTAACATGGTTCCGTAATAAAATGGATGTTACATGGTTTGATGTGACCGACGGTGAAAAAACAACAGAAATTTTACGGTACATAGAAGGAAAGCTGCAACTAAAGTCGAATAATAAGTAAGTAGAGAAAAAGAGGAGGATTCGACATGAAGCAATCAATCAATATTCAAGATCAGTTTTTAAATCAACTCCGTAAAGAAAATACGTTTGTGACGCTGTACTTATTAAATGGTTTCCAGCTTCGTGGACTGATTAAAGGTTTTGATAACTTTACAGTTTTATTGGAAACAGAAGGTAAGCAACAGCTTATTTATAAACATGCTATTTCTACATTTGTTCCACAAAAAAACGTTTCAATTGAATTAGAGTAGAAAAATGTACATAGTAAAAAGAGCGAGAAATTCGCTCTTTTTTATTTATATATTTTAGAAATCCTTTAATAAATACGGAAGATAGAGAGGATGACAGTAGTGTCACCTGTCTCAGGAATGGTAATTGTATTAGTAGTAGATTGGATAGTAATCGTAGTTTTGGCTTTTAAAGTTTCAATTGTTAAAAATGTAATGGAACTTCCAATTGCGTTTGCTGAGAAGTTATCTGAAGGTATGTTGCCATTAATGGAAATGCCAAAGCCAAAAGGAGCTGATCCTGAAAATAATGTTGAAGCTGAAAAGTCAATGATATAAACACCATCTTCAAGAATTGTGATTGTATCTGTTGTATTGAAATGTATGTTATTTATGTTTGATGTAAGGTTAAACTGTATGTTTTGGTTGGGTTCTATAATTTGTGGAAGTGTATTTTTTAGTACAGCTGTAGTTACTGGAAAGTTAAACCCTTGAGGCCCTCGTTCGCCCTGAAGTCCTTGTTCGCCCTGAGGTCCTCGTTCGCCCTGAGGTCCTCGTTCGCCCTGAAGTCCTTGTTCGCCCTGAGGTCCTTGCTCGCCTTGAAGCCCTTGTTCACCCTGAGGTCCTTGTTCGCCTTGAAGTCCTTGTTCACCCTGAGGCCCTTGTTCACCCTGAGGCCCTTGTTCGCCTTGAGGCCCTTGTTCGCCTTGAGGCCCTTGTTCGCCCTGAAGTCCTTGCTCACCTTGAGGTCCTTGCTCACCTTGAGGTCCTTGCTCACCTTGAGGCCCTTGTTCGCCTTGAAGCCCTTGTTCGCCTTGAGGCCCTTGCTCACCCTGAGGCCCTTGCTCGCCTTGAATACCTTGTTCGCCTTGAGGTCCTTGCTCACCTTGAGGTCCTTGCTCACCTTGAGGCCCTTGCGCACCCTGAGGTCCTTGCTCACCTTGAGGCCCTTGTGCACCTTGAGGCCCTTGTTCGCCTTGAGGCCCTTGCGCACCCTGAGGCCCTTGTTCGCCTTGAGGCCCTTGCTCACCTTGAGGCCCTTGCTCACCTTGAGGCCCTTGCTCGCCTTGAATACCTTGTTCGCCTTGAAGCCCTTGCTCGCCTTGAGGCCCTTGCTCTCCTTGAATACCTTGAATACCTTGTTCGCCTTGAAGCCCTTGCTCGCCTTGAGGCCCTTGCTCTCCTTGAATACCTTGTTCGCCTTGAAGCCCTTGCTCGCCTTGAGGCCCTTGCTTACCTTGAGGCCCTTGCTCGCCTTGAGGCCCTTGCTCGCCTTGAGGCCCTTGCTCACCCCGAGGCCCTTGCGCACCCTGAGGCCCTTGTTCGCCCTGAAGCCCTTGTTCGCCCTGAGGCCCTTGCGCACCCTGATAACCTTGTTCGCCTTGAGGTCCTTGCTCGCCTTGAGGCCCTTGTTCGCCTTGAGGTCCTTGCTCGCCTTGAGGTCCTTGCTCGCCTTGAGGCCCTTGCTCGCCTTGAGGTCCTTGCTCACCCCGAGGCCCTTGCTCACCCTGATAACCTTGTTCGCCTTGAGGTCCTTGCTCGCCATGATAACCTTGTTCGCCTTGAGGTCCTTGTTCGCCCCGACGTCCTTGCTCGCCTTGAGGTCCCGTCATTCTAATTGATGCAATTTGTAGTAAGGTAATTTGTAATTCTTCGATTCGTCCAAGGAGTCCTTTCAGTGCAAGACGGTTGACTCTAAATAATTTAGTAATGTACAGTAAAAAGTTTAGTAAGTTTTGTAATTCAATATATGTTGCATTTGCTACAAATGGTTGATTATCCAAAATCGTAATTAAATTTTCGACAATTGCAATGCCAGTTTCTCGTTGCGCAAGTGATAAGTTTAAGCGTTTTAGGAACCCGTTTATTATTTCTAATAGGTTCATAAGTTCTGTTATGTTAGATGGTGTTGGGTTAGAAAATACAGTTGGAATACTATCAGTTAAGCCACTTAAGGTATCAGAGAAAAGTTTCATGTATAGTTCGGGGATAGGAGTATAATGGACTGCTGGGGTACGACGAGGTTGTGTTGGAAAATAAGGTTTTGAAACTTTTTTCGGATTCTCATTAAAGTAAGACATTAAAATGCTCCTTTCTAAGTAAGGTGGTAAAAACCTATCATAGTAGATGCGAGTTGGGTATAAAAAGGAATAGGAAAACGGGCTGTTTATATAAAAAATAGCAAAAACGCCTATTTATGAGGCGTTTTCTTTTTGTCTTACATATTGATAATACCTTTTTAAGGAAATTTTTGATTTAAAACCAATGCGTTTCATTATTTCTTGTTCTGGAATGTGTTGTTCAATTAATCGTAAAATAAAGGTGTTTCGAAAATGCTGGCTGGAAATTCCTTTGCGTAAATTTGCCCTAGCTACCTCAAGGCGAATCATTTTTTGAACTGCTATTTCTGTTAGTGCTTTTGGTGCATCGTTTTCGTACACCCACCGATATGTGTTGCGATTGAAATCGAATGCCACAAATAGGGGATCATCACTATGGTATTTTGGGCGAACTGGTTCAGGGATTTTTTTATAATAGTTATATAGTTGTTGTTTGTCATCGTGAGTTAAATTAATGGTTCTTTCAATACCTGCTACAGCTGGAATAGAAATTGTATTCGTTTCAAAATGAACGTGATGCATATTTAATGACACCAATTCTTGGAGGGATAAGCCGTAGTCAATGAGTAAGTTAACGATAGAAATATTACGATCCATTAATAATGGTCGGACAGGGCGTTGCTTCTCTGATAACCCTTCTAATGAAGTGAGGGTATGTTTTAAACGTTTTTCGTCTTCTTTTGAAATGAAATCTTCATCACGTAACGCGCGATTCGGTTGGATGATGAGTTCCATATCCTTTAATGGGTTTGGGAGGTTTAAAAACTGATATAGTCTATTTAAGACAATAAATACACGGTGCATTGTTTTTTCAGAGTAATTTCGTTTTTGTTTTAAGTCGGAAAAATAATCTTCGTAGTCTTTTGTACAAAGTGTAGCCCATATATTACTAGAGGGAAGTTTTTTATTTTTTCCTAACCAATGACCGAAATCTTCAATATCATAGACATAACGTTTAATGGTTGAAGGTTTTCGACCTTTATTTAATAAAAAGGCAGAAAAAGCTTGTACTGTATCATGAAGTTCCTTTGTTTCCATATTCCCACCACCCTTTTTTCTTATATTATAGCAAATTTTTCTGAAAATAGTTATTTATTGGGGGAGTGGAAATATTAATAATATTATTTGGTGAGTCGATAAAAAGAGGTGATTGTATGGAACAATCGATGCGAAAAAAAAATAATAATCAAATTAATATCGTGTTAAATCACCGGAAAAAAATTTCAGTACCTGCTTCAGAAAAAAAAATGGTAATTTCAAGTGAAACGTCTACGAAGCATGAGATGCTACAGCGGATTGATGAGGAAATGGGTAAGCTTGTTGGGATGGAAGATATAAAAAAAATAATAAAAGAAATTTATGCATGGATTTATGTGAATAAAAAAAGGCAAGAAATCGGCTTAAAGTCAGAAAAACAAGTGCTTCATATGTTGTTTAAAGGGAATCCGGGAACGGGGAAAACAACTGTTGCAAGAATGATTGGGAAATTATTATTTGAGATGAACATTTTATCAAAAGGGCATTTAGTCGAAGCAGAACGTGCGGATCTTGTTGGAGAGTATATTGGGCATACAGCACAAAAAACAAGAGATTTAATTAAAAAAGCCATGGGTGGAATATTGTTCATTGATGAAGCGTACTCGCTTGCGCGTGGTGGAGAGAAAGACTTTGGAAAAGAAGCGATTGATACGCTTGTCAAACATATGGAAGATAAGCAACATGGATTTGTTTTAATTCTAGCGGGATATTCAAGAGAGATGAATCATTTTCTTTCTTTAAATCCCGGCTTGCAATCGCGCTTTCCATTTATTATTGAGTTTGCGGATTATACAGTGAATCAGTTGCTCGAAATTGGTAAGAGAATGTATGATGAACGAGAATATCAGTTATCAAAAGAGGCGGAGTGGAAATTCCGTGATCATTTACATGCGGTGAAATATTCATCACAAATTACATCATTTAGTAATGGGCGCTATGTCCGGAATATTGTTGAGAAATCCATTCGTACACAGGCGATGCGATTATTGCAAGAGGATGCATACGATAAGTATGATTTAATGGGAATATCAAGTGGCGATTTAACGCTTGAAGAAGAGACGCACAGTTCATAAACTGTGCGTTTGCTTTATGAAGGTAAGTGTAATACGTCAGGTGCTATTTTGTGTTTTTTGTTTTTGCTCGTTGTTCTAGTTTGCTTTTTGGACTTGTATCAGCTACATCTGATGCAAGTCCTTGTGGATTAACGCTACTGCTTTGTCCGCGATTACGGTTATTATTTCCTTTTGCCATTTTTTGTCACCTCTATTCTTCTTTAGCTTTTTGTTGATATGCCCTATGATATCGTTCCATTTTTTCACTTTTTTCATGTGCTGATTTTGGATCGAAGTTAATTTGGTTGACTGAGTTTTTTTGAGCTCCTTTGTTTACGTGATTTGTCATTATGTTCACCTCTCTTTAAAATTTAGTATGGACACTATGGACAGAAAAACACGTCAGAAAAGAAAAAACCCTTTACGATATGTAAAGGGGTGAAGTTGCTATTTATGAAGAGAACGCTCCTTATTATCTAAGCGTTTGTGTGGTAAATGCCATTTGTAATGAATAGAGATCATACGGAAGCAAACAATTAAAATGAATAAAATGTACAATGCCCAATCGCTAACAACGATTTTGGCACCGATTAAAACCCCTGCTAAAATCGTCCAAAATGCATACACTTCGGAGCGAAGAACAAGAGGTTTACGGCGTGCTAGTAAATCACGAATGATACCGCCACCAATTCCTGTTAATACAGATGCAACAATTGTAGCGCTAATAGGTAAGTTGAGTTTTTGCGCATAAAGCGCTCCTTGTACAGCGAATGCCGATAAGCCAATGGCATCTGTAATGTTCTCCCAACGTTTCCAGTGTGTAATTAATTTATTTGGAAATAGAAAGATAATCGTCATTGATAAGAGTGCAATTTGAAATAACATATCTTGTTGCCAAAAAGCGCCGATTGGATAACCAATTAATAAATTACGAAGGGCGCCTCCCCCAAAAGCAGTTGCCATTCCTAAAATATATACCCCGAAAATATCGTAATCTTCTTCCATTGCGACAATAGCTCCGCTGAGTGCGAAGGCAATTGTGCCAATGATGCTAAAAATTTCCCATGCCATGAATTTTCTCCCCCGCTAACTAGATGAAATGTGCTTCCTCTGCTATTATATTAGAAGGTTTAAATTTCGAAAAGGATGAGTGAACATATTTGATGGAAGAAAAAGAAAAAGTCATATTAGTTGGCTGCCAATTGCCTCAAGATGATGATGAACGGTTTATGCATTCCATGAAAGAGCTTGCGTCGCTTGCGAAGACAGCTCGTGCGGAAGTTTTAGTATCTACAACACAAAAACGTCCGAAATTTCATCCTGCAACATACATAGGTAAAGGGAAATTAGAAGAACTTGCAGCGCTGACAGAAGAACTGGAACCAGCTGTTATTATATTTAATAATGAGTTAACACCGAGTCAAATCCGCAATTTATCCTCTGTTTTAGATGCAAGAGTAATTGATCGCACACAACTGATATTGGATATTTTTGCTCAGCGTGCGAAATCAAAAGAAGGTAAGCTTCAAGTAGAATTAGCTCAGTTGCAATATACAATGCCGCGTCTTATGGGGCAGGGACTAGCACTATCGCGTCTTGGGGGCGGGATTGGTACGAGAGGTCCTGGTGAAACGAAGTTAGAAACAGATCGTCGGCATGTTCGCTCTCGTATTGATGAAATTAAGAAACAGCTAGTGGTTGTTGTGGAGCACCGAAAAAGGTATCGTGAGCGCCGAAAGGATAATCATGTATTTCAAGTTGCATTGATTGGTTATACAAATGCTGGCAAATCAACGTTGTTTAACAGATTAACAGAAGCTGATACATTTGAAGAAAACCTGCTATTTGCGACGTTAGATCCAACGACAAGAAAGATGCAATTGCCTTGTGGGTATACTGTATTGCTAACTGATACGGTAGGTTTTATTCAGGATTTACCGACGTCATTAGTTGCTGCGTTTCGCTCTACATTGGAAGAAGCAGGTGAAGCGAATGTAATCTTGCATGTCGTTGATTCTGCAGATCCCAATTATGTAGGTCATGAACAGACAGTGAAGCAATTACTACAAGATCTTGAAATTAATCATATTCCAATTATTACGGTTTACAACAAGAAGGATCAATTACATCAAAATTTCATCCCGTTTCCAAAAAGTGAGTTTCTTATGACAAGTGCTTTTGAAAAAACGGATTTATTACACTTGAAAGAATCGGTAGAGATGAAGATGATGGAAGAAATGGAAACGTATAAGGTTATGATTCCTCCAAGCGAGGGTAGACTGCTAACACTTTTAAAAACAGAAACGGTATTAACTGGGATGGAATTCAAAGAGGATGAATTCTTGTATGAGTGTACAGGTTATATATTTGTTCATTCAACATTGAATGGACAATTAAAGAGATTTTTAGTGCAAAAAGGAGAAGAGAATAGAAATGTTTGATCGTCTAAAAAATGGAGAAAGAATTGCTCCTATCGTAAAAGAAGTAGAAAGTCAAATTACAGATATACATAAACGCGTGGATGAGGTAATTGAGAGTAATCAATTCCGTGTATTAGAAAGTTTTCGTGAGCATAAAATTAGTGATTCGCACTTTATCCCAACAACAGGATATGGTTATGATGACATCGGTCGTGATACATTAGAAAAAGTGTATGCTGATGTATTTGGGGCGGAAGCAGGTCTTGTTCGCCCGCAAATTATTTCAGGTACACATGCGATTTCAACAGCTTTATTTGGTATATTACGTCCGGATGATGAGTTATTATATATAACAGGGAAACCGTATGACACGCTTGAAGAAATTGTTGGCGTACGTGGTAAAGGTGTTGGTTCTTTCAAAGAATATAACATTGGTTACAGTGCGATTCCGTTAACAGTTGAGGGGCGTGTTGATTTTAAAGCCGTAGAAGCGGCTATTCATGAAAAGACAAAAATGATTGGGATTCAGCGTTCAAAAGGTTATGCGACTCGTCCTTCATTTACCGTTGCGGAAATTAAAGAGATGATTTCATTTGTAAAGGAAATTAAACCAGATGTTGTTGTGTTTGTAGACAATTGTTATGGAGAGTTTGTGGAAGAGTTAGAGCCGTGTCATGTTGGTGCGGATTTGATGGCGGGATCTCTTATTAAAAATCCGGGCGGTGGAATTGTAAAAACAGGTGGATATATTGTTGGTAAAGAAAAGTATGTAGAAGCTTGTGCATATCGTTTAACATCTCCAGGGATTGGAGCGGAAGCGGGGGCGTCTTTATATAGCTTACAAGAAATGTATCAAGGTTTCTTCTTAGCTCCGCATGTTGCTGGTCAAGCGTTAAAAGGTGCAATTTTTACAGCTGCATTTTTAGAAAAGTTAGGAATGAATACATCACCAACTTGGGATGCTGCAAGAACAGACTTAATTCAGTCTGTTCAATTTGATGACAAAGAGCGTATGATTGCATTTTGCCAAGCGATTCAATATGCATCTCCAATTAATTCACACTTTACACCGTATCCAAACTATATGCCAGGTTATGAAGATGATGTCATCATGGCTGCAGGTACGTTTATTCAAGGTGCAAGTATTGAGTTGTCAGCAGATGGTCCAATTCGTCCTCCGTATGTTGCTTACGTGCAAGGTGGATTAACGTATTCTCATGTGAAGATCGCAATTTGTTCTGCAATTGATGCATTAATTGAAAAAAACCTATTAACAATTTCGTAAGGGAAAGCTGTCGATTTCGACAGCTTTTTTGCATAGAAGAAGGGATTTGTACCATTTTAAAAAAGAATAAAAAAATCATGTAAGAAAAGCTAACATCTATTGACACTAAACATAACATGGTATAAAATGAGAGACAGTTAAGGCGAAGGAGGAACTGAACAATGAAAGAAGATAGACGTTCTGCCCCGCTGTTTCCTATTGGTATTGTAATGGATTTAACACAACTATCTGCACGTCAAATTCGCTATTATGAAGAGCACAATTTAATTTTTCCAACCCGTACAAAGGGAAATCGTAGGTTGTTTTCATTTAACGATGTAGATAAGTTGTTAGAAATTAAAGATTTGTTAGATCAAGGCTTAAATATGGCTGGTATTAAACAAGTGTTACAAATGAAAGAAAATCAAACAGAAGCAGTGCAAACAAAAGGAGAAACGAAAGAAATTTCAAAATCCGAGCTTCGTAAAATTCTTCGAGATGAACTGCAACATACAGGCAGATTTAATCGAACTTCATTACGACAAGGTGATATTTCAAGGTTTTTTCACTAGAAATGACTGATTCTGAAGGTGTTTAGAGGGACTAAGGAGGAATTTATAATGGCAAGGTACACTAGAGAAGATATTTTCCGTTTAGCGAAAGAAGAGAATGTAAAGTATATCCGTTTACAATTTACGGATCTTTTAGGAAGTATTAAAAACGTAGAGATTCCAGTTAGTCAGTTAACAAAAGCTCTAGATAACAAAATGATGTTTGATGGATCTTCTATTGAAGGATTTGTTCGTATTGAAGAATCGGATATGTACTTGTATCCTGACTTAGATACTTGGGTAATCTTCCCTTGGACTGCTGAAAAAGGTAAAGTAGCCCGCTTAATTTGCGACATCTACAATGCTGATGGCACTCCATTTGAAGGTGACCCACGTAATAACTTAAAACGTATGTTGAAAGAAATGGAAGCACTAGGATTTACTGAATTCAACCTTGGACCAGAACCAGAATTCTTCTTATTCAAAGTTGATGAAAAAGGAAATCCAACATTAGAACTAAACGATAATGGTGGATACTTCGACCTTGCGCCGATGGATCTAGGGGAAAACTGTCGTCGTGATATCGTTCTTGAACTTGAAGAAATGGGCTTTGAAATTGAAGCATCTCACCATGAAGTCGCACCAGGACAACACGAAATTGATTTCAAATATGCGAATGCACTTCGTTCATGTGACGATATTCAAACATTTAAACTTGTTGTAAAAACAATCGCACGTAAACATGGTTTACATGCAACGTTTATGCCAAAACCATTATTCGGAGTGAACGGTTCTGGTATGCATTGTAACTTGTCATTATTTAAAAATGGAGAAAACATATTCTACGACCAAAATGGTGACTTACAATTAAGTGATGATGCGCGCCACTTTATCGCAGGTATTTTAAAACACGCGCCAGCATTTACAGCAGTAGCTAACCCAACTGTAAACTCTTACAAACGTTTAGTACCTGGATATGAAGCGCCTTGTTACGTAGCATGGTCTGCACAAAACCGTAGTCCGTTAGTACGTATCCCAGCATCTCGTGGCATAAGTACACGTGTAGAAGTGCGTAGTGTCGATCCAGCTGCAAACCCATATTTAGTAATGGCAACATTATTAGCAGCAGGTCTTGACGGAATTAAAAATAAATTAACTCCGCCAGCTGCAGTAGATCGTAACATCTATGTAATGACTAAAGAAGAACGTGAAGAAGCAGGTATCGTTGATTTACCAGCAACATTAGCACAAGCGTTAGTTAAATTACAATCTAACGAAGTTGTATGTGGTGCATTAGGTGAACATTTACTTGAGCACTTCATTGAAGCGAAAGAAATTGAGTGGGATATGTTCAGAACGCAAGTTCATCAATGGGAACGCGATCAATATATGTCTCTTTACTAAGAGTGAGGGGCCTTGATACTACGGTATCGGGGTCTTTTTTTCTTTCGGGCAATTTTATTGAGCGGTTGTTTGTTTTATCAACTGCCCGATAACTGCCCGGGTTTAATTAAAAAAATTATTCAAGGACATTTCTCATGTGTTCCTCGAATTTATTCATAGCTTCTTTATCTAATTTTTTACTGATGTGTGAATAAACATCAGATGTAATTTGCATACTACCATGTCCAAGACGTTCTTGTAAATATTTCATGCTGACACCAGCTTCAAGTTGAAGTACTGCGTGTGTATGTCTTAATGAATGAATTGGTAAAGGTGGCAGATTCGCTTTCTTTAAAATGATGCTAAGTCAACCATTCAACAGCATTCGGAAGCGCTCGAACTAGCTGTAAATATAAAGCAACTAGAGGGATATGTAAGTGGGGTTGGTTTAAACAATGAACTTCGGAATACTCGTTTCAATCAAGGGACGAAATATTGGGGATTGAGTTCTAAGTTTCCAGCAGTTGTTGATAATAACGTAACACATTTAGGAGATTTTAGTTTAAGATTAGCTGTTACTGGAGAAACCGCACCTGCCTATAACAGCTTTACGTCAAATAGGGTTCCTGTAACACCGGGTGAGGATGTTGTTGTTTCTGCATATTTTTACACTAAAGATATAGCAGAACATGACCGCGGTAAGATTAGAATGGTACCGATTTTTTTGAAGTCTGATGGAACACAATTAAAAGCTGCAACTAACGATTTCGCTATTCCTAATGATACATGGGTTAGACAATCTCACACATTGAAAGCTCCAGTCGATGCAGCTAAAGTCGGTTTAAGAGCATATGTATTACAAAACGGTACTTTCTGGATGGCACATCCTATGCTGCAAAAAGGAGATAAGACAAGTGCATATCATTGATAAGGTCTCTGTGAATGGCTCACAACAATATAAAGTGAAAAATAATCGAGGTAATGTGTATTACATTACTGCTAGTTCTTATTATGTGAAAATTAAATAATTAAGTAAAAAAGTGCACCTCCAATTGTTAAGTGTGTCTAACAATTGGGGTGCACATCATTAATTGAGTCGGCTTTTTTACTATGTATTAAATTTAGCATTCATAAGTAACTCTTTTAATTCTTCTGTAGATAATTTGCTTTCTAACTCTTTACTTAAGTCAAGTATAGAAGTTTTATAATCTACTGCTACTTGTAAACTATCAGTCTTCTTTTTTCTGCATTGTCTTTAGAACAAACTACCCCACTAATTAACATAACTGGCAATGCAACTGCTAATAGTTTACGTTTCATAAACATATACCCCGCTGTTATTATTTGTTTTTATTCATTTCTTTTGTTGCCTTGTCTATTAACTCAGCACCCGTTTTTAAGTCTTCCTTAGCGATTTCAACTATGTCTTTATCTTCTTCCTCTAAACCTTTTTGAATGTTTTCTACCGCGTTCTTTATGTAAATCATTGCTTTTCCTACGTTATGTTGTACTTCATAATCATTTGATGATACATAATCTAGTTTTTCTATCTTGTCTACTAATTCAAAATAAGGTTTAGATAATTCTTTTAGCTTAACCGCTTTCTTCTTCATTGACTTTCTACTATCTAGAAGGTCATCTATTTCTTTAGATTGTTCAGAAAAATCTTCAAGTAAGTATGATACGTTCTTTCTATAGTCTTCTTTCTTATTCTGCTCAACTGAAACTTTCATTGCTTCGTCTTCCTTCTTATTCGTTGACTCACAACCAACCCCAGTTAGAATTAACATTGGAATAGCTAAAGATAATAGTTTACGTTTCATTGTTATATACCCCTTTGTTTGGTTTCTTATTATTCGTTTTACGATTTTGTTAAGCTTAAAATAACTCCAAGTGACTCCATAAGACCGTCACTACCTTCATCAATCAGTTCACCTGACTTATTAATCTTTGTTTCATCTAATGTTGTAAACCCCTCTACCATTATGTCTAGACCTTTATCAAAAGTATATAGAGATTGAGATAACTCTGATTGCAAGTTATCGTACTCTACTGGTGGTTTAATTTCTTGTTTGCTGACTTCATTTCACTTACTACTTGCTTTAATTCATCGTGTGTGTTAAGGAATGTAGGGTCTTTCTTTTCTAACTCACTGAATTTATTTTGTGCTTGTACCCAAACCATAGATATGTTTTGTACTTTTAAAACGTAATCTGTTTTACTCGTTAGTCTACCTTCTTCGTCTGTCTCAAATACCCTTTCGCTTACTGCAATGTTGTTAGACTTCTTTTTCTTATTCGTGTATCTCTTTATTATCCATGTTAGTAGAAGAATAGGTACTGCTATGGACATTACTCTAGCCACTACCGATGTTTCCCCAGTTCCTAAACTAGCTATTGCCCCTGCAAGAGCGAAAAAGAGAGCAGGAACTATGATTACGAACACTAGTATTTTTCGTCCCATATGTAAAACTCCTTTGTTTGAATACTGTTATTGACTATTACCTACGTTTTACTTGACGCATCACGCTACCATCGTCTCCTACCATCTTGTATCCCGTATCAGTAAAGTTCTCCATTTTATAGGTCATAGATTGTTTCATTTCACCAGGTTCAGCCTTTTTGCCGTCTTTTACATATTCGTCTATTGTCAATGTCATTTCTCTCGTGTCTCCATTGTAAGACCATTTTCCATCCATATGTGAGTTCTCATAAGGTGTGTTGTCTACATCATCAAATATAGTGTATGTACCATCTTGACGGAACTCTGTTCCTTTAGTGAATTTATCACCAACATAACTACCCCATTCACCTACTATTTCTTTACCGTCTTTTGATAAAGGGATAGCGTCAGGTCTTTTGGTATGTTCTACAGCTTCCTCAATTGGTTTCATACCTTTTTCTAAGTAGTCATTACCTTTGTACATTAAGTCTTTTAATTGCTCCGTCTTATTCTTTGTTACAGAACCACTTTTTGCTAGACTTAATTGTGTGTCAATCGCTTCTTTATAACAGTCTATTGCTTTTAAAACAGATTTGTGTTGTTCTTCAAACTCTTTTGGTGGGTCTATCTTGTAAAACCTAACATATATTTCTTGTAACCCATCTGCACTTTTTAAGATTTTCTTGTTTTGCTCTTTTACATCCTTGTCTTTTCCTTTTGATACTTCAGTTAGTTCTTCCATCTTCAACTTTAACTCATAATGTAAGTTTGACATACGAGAAGGGTATGCTTCGTTCGATAACTTTTCCTTGTCTTCTTCTTTTACTTCTATCTTTGCTACCTTTGTGTCTGCTTTCTTCTCTATATTGTCTGTTCCGCAACCCCCTAGTAACATGATTGGAAGTGCTAAACTTACTAGTTTCTTTGCTTTCATTATGTATCCTCCTTTTAGGAAGTATTGTAATTAATTAACATATTGTACCATAACATAAATTATATAAATAAGATATAAAGATTTTCCATCCTTAAGAGAAATTTTGAGTGTTTTAACAATATGAAAAAATGTATTACGGTTGTAGAGAATCCCTCTCAGCATGTTTTTCTTCTTTACCCTTATTCGCCCCCGAACATTTAGTGTTTGGGGGCTTTTTTTATGCTCCCATAAACTCACTATCAAAGTAGAACTTATCCATTAAGTTATTTACAATACCGTTGAAGTAAGCGAATTTACCCTTATTCATTGTTGCTCCGGATTTAATTTTCATAACAAACTCTTTAATAGCTTTTAAGCCTATAGTAAGCTCCTGGTCTTTAGTAAATGCTTTATCACCTGTAGAGAAGTTAGTAGTTTTATTACACTGTCTTACGACCTTCCACAGTTCTTGAATTGTTTTTGATTCAGAATAAAAAGAGCTAGTTAAAGAAACGAAACGTTCTGGAACCCAGTGAGCAACAAAATCAGCCGCACTTTGAACCATCATGTTACCGTGAACCAAAGTTTTTTAGAAACTATTCCCGCGAAATTTGAAGTATAATATTGCCAGCCCCTTTTTATTAACTCATAAACTTTCCGTAAATACGTCATTTTTATACATCGTAACTGGTAAGAACTATTTCATTTCTTTATACTCTAATTCTTTTAACACTTTTTTTATAAAATAACCTTATTTCATCACTGTTAAAAATCCAACCTCTATTTAATTTTCCTGATATTTTATTAATAGATGGATACTTATCATTATTGTGTAATGCAATAGCAGTCCCTCGTATTTCAGAAAAGGTCCTTTCACTACAAGCGACCTTTTAATTATCTTTAAAATGCTTATACCGTTTAGATATTATATTCCACAGTTCAGGAATGTTTTCATATATATTCCTTACTATATCCATACTCATTTGCTAGAGCATTCTGACTTAGTTCTATATACAATTCTTCATTCGAAATTTTAGTGAGAATTTTTTGTTTCTAAAATTAAAAGGAATTTCATTAAGTCTTGAGGGATTTAAACAATGGTTTAGCTTAGTTTATATAGCCTTCTTTCGAAACGTATTTACTACACTTATACAAACTGAAATCGGAGGATTATCTAAGATTTCTCATTCTCTGTTTACTTGCTTTGAGCGAATTTAATAGATAATTGATATTATGTTTCATTAGGATGCTAGAGATATCAGGTGTCATTAATTCCTATTGAAAATGTGCTAAGGACAATGGCTAATAGCCTTGTCCTTTTTTTTTGACTTTCATATTTTATTGTATATTGGTTTTTATATCAAAATGTTTGATACCCAACCAGAGTAAATTCAAACTTGATTTCAGAGCCGATAAATAACTTTAAGAGGTGGAAAACTATGTATTGCGATGACGAGTACGAGATATATAAAAAGAAATATATATAAAATATAAAAGTAGAATTAGAAGACCTTCAATTTCAACTCCAACAACAAAAACAACAACAAAAACAACTTCAAGCTCAACTTCAGCGCCAAGAACAAAACCAGGCACAGACACAAAATGATACAGATACTATATCAAATGTAGGAAATCCCACTATTAATATTAATGTCGATAATTGTTCTGAGCGCAAGGAAGCTAGGAAAAAGCATTATAGGGAACAGGATGACTGTTGTTCTGATTACACTAAAGATGAGAAAAAACATCATAAAAAACATAATGATTCCTGTTGTAATTATATAAGCTTAGAGAGACAGGTTAATAACTCCGCAAATGATGTAACAAATTTCCCACGAATAACCCAAAGTGAGACAAGCCTTGCTCATTTTAAAAATTTTATACTTTATGGATTTAATGATAGTAATAATAGTCCTCCAAGCTTTTCAGGGTTCGCTTTCTCTAACGATTTAGGTAATACTTGGACTGATGGTGGTTTTATACCATTAAATCCAGGAGGGATCAATGCTGGTGATCCTGTGATAACTGTAGATAGAAATGGTGTTTTCTATTATGGTCAAATTGGGACAGAAAATATACCCGGTCGCCGACAAGATGTAATCAGCGTTTCAACAGGAACTATTAATCCTAACGGAGCAATAACAATGAATCGACCTCAAATCGTTGGGCGGGGACAAAATCCTCCTGCTATGGATAATCCCAACACATTTTTGCAAGATAAAGAGTGGATTACAGTAGGACCTGATGCGAATAATCCAGGTAATGAAGCACTGTATATTACGTGGACTGATTTTACGACGCCTACACCTAGCATCCTTTTTTCAAAATATACAACAGGAGTCAACTTAGCACCTATCATTACAGACCAAGTTATTATTCCTGATTTACCTAAACAATCATATCGAAATGGCGTAGGTGCTTATGAAGGTGTTGTGGCACATTCTACAGCAACTCCAGAAGCTCCAGCTATTAATATTCAAAAATATGAGTCTCGTACATGGCGTAGCGCATTCGTTCATTATGCGGTAGATTGGAACGAAACAATTCAAATTGCGGATACAAAATACATTGCCTATGGTGCAGGACCAGGTGCAAATAAACGTTTTGTACATGTTGAGCTTTGCGAGACAAGGGACTATGATAAATTTAAGCGTTCATATGAGAAATACGTTAAATTATTAGCTGAAATCTTAAAAGATAACAATCTATCTGTAGAAAAAGGATTGTGGACTCACTATGATGTAACGAAGTATCTTGGTGGAACAGATCATGAAGATCCACTTGATTACTTACGCAGTCATGGTGTATCAGAAGCTCAATTCCGCGCTCATGTGCAACGCGCATACAATAATTCTAGTGTGGATGTTTCTGTTCCTGAAAAACCATCTAAACCTGGTGAACCAATCGCTAATGTGGAAGGCATTGCATATATTGAAGGTTACAATGTAAATCTTCGCAAAGGACCGGATGCAAGTTATTCTGTTATTCGTCAGTTGAACAAACCGGAAGCTTATAAAGTATTTGGTGAAAAAGATGGTTGGTTAAATCTTGGAGGGAATCAGTGGATTAAATACAATCCTTCTTACATGAAGTTTGAGAAGAAAGAACCAGTTAATCCGATTGCAGGAAAACGTGTTGTTTCTAAAGTGGACAACCTACGTTTCTATGATTCTCCATCTTGGCAAGATAAAAATGTTGCTGGTACTTTAGATACTGGATTAGGCTTTACAATCGATGCAAAGGTTACAGTCAATGGTTCACCACAATATAAAGTACACAATAGCAAAGGGAAAACATACTATGTTACTGCAAACGAAGCTTATGTATATGTAAAGTCACACTAAATCCGGCTCTTATGAGGCGTTTTTTTTATTGTTGCTTCCAAGGTAATATTCTGACAATTATGTAGAAAATGTTCTTATTCACTTTTTTTTACATTTTTTTGCTACTATTTAATGTAAGACTATTTCTAAAAAAAGGAAGGGATTATATGTACGTTCCAGTAAAGGGGAATGAAAAAGCAACAAAATTACTTAATGACTGGTATCAAGCAATGCTGTCACAACAGTATTTAAAAGCGGCTAACCTTAAAGAAGAAATTGACGAACAAATTAACATTTTGAAAAGAGAAGAAAATACAGAATTACAAGACCAAAATTTATTATTATATTATTTTTTATTAGATTTTAGATACAAAATATTAACTGAAGGTATTAATATCTCTCATGGTGAATTTGATAAAATTGAAAATCTGAATAAACCAGTCGATAATTATTTAACATATTATTACCATTTCTATAAAGCAATATATAATACAATGTTATCTAATTACATGGAAGCTGGGGAGCATTTTGAAAAGGCTGAAGAATTTTTAGAATACGTACCTGATGAATTAGAAAAGGCTGAATTTAACTATCGTTTAGCAGCATTCTACTATCAAACATATAAGCCACTTCCTTCTATTTCGTATATCAATAAAGCAAGAGAAGTTTTCTGTAAAAATGAAGGATATGAAATTAATGTTGCTCTATGTGAGAACGTATTAGGGCTGACGTGTATTCAGATAAGACAGTTCGAACAAGCGGAAGAACATCTAAACGCCGCTATAGGCATTGTTAAAAAGAGTGATAACATTGAATTACTGTCACGCCTTAGAAATAATATAGGCTGGTTATATGCTAGTCAAGGACTTTCTACTTTAGCAATTCGCCATTTATCAGAAGTAACAAGTAATTTATCAAAGCACTATAAAGCGGCATTCTTACAAGCGAGGGAACATTATAAACTGGGTGAATACAATGCCGCTAATACTTTAATTGAACAAGGGATTACAGCTTGTTCACAAGTAGAAAATAAAGAATATATACATCGTTTCAGTATACTTAAGGAAATGAATAATAAGTCTGATTCATTAACATTAGAAAAAGCCATAGTAGCAGGGTTATTATACTTTGAAGTAGAAGATTTAACACGATGTGTTCAAGAATATGCTGAAATTTTAGCGAATGTTTTCTATCAAGAAGAAGAACACGAAAAAGCAAGTAGGTACTTCCACATGAGTAATGAAGCAAGGAAAAAATATGAAGAAAAAGGGGCGTTAGTGTAATGAAAAAATTAAAAACAATTGTTTTATTATCGGTTATGGCATTTGGTTTCCTAGCAATGGCTGAAGGTGATACACCAGCACCACAAAGACCTGATTTAACTTATAGTCACGCTGATTTACAATAGAAACAAAAAAGAAGAACGTTTACCCTCACTAAAAGGCGTTCTTCTTCTTTTTTATTCTTCTACACTTTCCACATCTTCATATGGTTTATGTATGTACTGTAAACCGTAACCAGCCTTCATAACTATTTCTTCAGCCTTTCCAAGAAATTCTTCACCATATTCAGTGTAACGGTATTTCGCATAGATTCGGATAACAAAATTATATTCCTTTGTTTCAGGGTATCTTTCAAATACTTCACCGCTTTCTACAAAAGCCATACATGTATGAATTTTCTCTATCAGTAATGAGATATGCCCATCTTCGTTTTTCCAGTCTTCTTCATCAGTAATAATAAGGTATGCTATTTTTTCATCTTTATCATAGCCCATAAAGTCAATCTCATCTAATTCTCGCAAACCCATATATACACCTCATTATTCTTCATTATATAAGCAGTCTAAGAAATCAACAAAAGTGTTACTGATTACTGCCATTTCATCTAAATCCATTCCCATTAAAGGTATTTCAATTATTTGAGTTTCCCCGCTTTTTTCAAAAAAACCGTAAGCTACATTCCCACCGTCAGAACCAAACAAAGTGACTCCTGGTGCAAATTCTTTTACTTCGTAGCCCTCGTTATGCTGTATTAAAACATCAATTGACCACAATTGTAGATATCCATTTTCACCAATCGCACCTTCTGCCCTGTTCGATTCTAGCATAAAAGAAATATAGTCTGTTGGAAAACTTATATTCAATTGAGATTCAATTACAGTGATATTTTCTAATGATGTAGGTTGTTCCAAATCCATATCTTCAATGTATTTATGAAATATATTATCCATGATTATTCATTCTCCTTTATCTTTTTTAACTCTCTCATAAGTCTGTTCCAATAGTTATTATACTGATAGTGTTCTGGGGGTGATAATGGAATTTTATTTGCTAAATCTGTAGGACTACCGCCGTATCTTACGGGGTGAATTTCATGGATTTGTTTTCCTTTAAATTCAGGATTTTCTCTATGAATCTTCCTATTAGCACTATTTGCCGCTTTTCTTGCTTGGTTATATTCTTCAATTTCTGTGAATGATGATAATTTGTGGAAGGATTCTTCACTTGCTATAACATCAATGCGCTCTTTCATAGTCTCCAGGCTCCTTTGTAAAACAAAAAAGCAACAGAATGCCCAATTGTAAGCAAACTGTTGCTAGGGAGCTCTTACGTACTGTAAAATAGTCCGTAAGAGTACAGCAAGTGTTTGCCTATCCAGAGTAGGCGGACGGTATATATAGTGTTGGCGCACTGTATATACACGCTTTGCTTTTTGTTTTTATTTGAGAAGATGCCCGGTAATTGCCCGAAAGATGCCCGATTTTACCTAGTATATATTGATTCGTTTTGCGGTGACAAAATTATAAAACGTTGATAAATCAATGTTTTACGTTGAACTTGCGTTGTATCCATAGTTCAAAATATGTTCCGCACGCAAGTTCACCAATGGGAACGCGATCAATATATGTCTCTATACTAAGAGTGAGAGGCCTTGATACTACGTGAATATACCCCTGTCAAGTAGACATTAGAGAAAAGACCTATATGGTTATGCACTTTTTATCACCTAAGTTCGATATTCTATCGGACTCAGGTGATTTAGTTTTTCTTGAAATCGTTCTGTGTTATAAAAATAAATGTACTCTTGTACGGCTTTCATTATTTCTTCTTTTGTCTGGAAGTTGTGTAAGTACAAACATTCTGATTTGAGGTGTCCAAAGAAATTTTCTATGCAAGCATTGTCTAAACAATTTCTTTTATTATTAATTGCTTCTGGCGATAACTCTGATCATACTTCTAGTAACTGACCATCATACATAACTCCAGCTAATCGATCCTCTTTTATAAAGATATAAGCTTGTTCTATAGCTAATTTTAATAAAATATTTTGTCTTAACATTGTGTAAACATCATCTAATGTAAATTCTTGAATTGTTTTATTTAAAAGCTTTTTATGCCATTTATCAAATTTTGAATTGACTTGAAAAGAATCCTCTATATTATATATTTCTTTTAACAATGACTGTTTAACATCCATTATTCGATGCCTCCATATGTTTTGGGAAAACAGGTTTCATTCTAATGATAGAAATCACCATACGCCTTTAAATAAACGTATCAAACTCATTAGATTTGGGCGGAGTGGATGCTTTTTTCATGAGTTTCTCCCATAATTGTACGGATTTGTTCCATTCTGATGTGGCATGATGGTTTCGGTAAATAACATTTTCATAACTAAGAGTGAGCTTTTGCATGTCAGTCGAATTGTAAAGAGTATCTACAAGGATTGCGTATTCTCTCAATGTTTGACTTTCATTACGGGGAATGCCGGTTCTTGCCAATTGTTTTAAAAGTGCGCTGTACGCTTTTGAATAAACGGCATCTCCCTTTCGGTATCTATAGAAGAAAATGATAAAAAATACGAACCACTTTATTCTAGTAGTAAAAAGGGTATAGCCAATTATGCTCATTGATATGATACAAAGGAACAAGTACCACCATGAAAATTCTTTTTTTGATTTAATAATTTTTTCGTTAGATGGGATTTCTGTATCTTCTATTAAATTTTTTTGTTTGGCTTCTTGGTTTCGTTGTGGAACCTGTTCATTGCTAGGTATCGTGGTTACGCTATTTGATGAAGTAGAAGCTGAAGTGTCTTGTGTAAAGTTATAAGGGTTACTAAAGCCCTTTGTTGGTTCGAATGGGACCCATCCGTATCCTGGAAAGTATACCTCCACCCAAGAGTGTGCGTTGTTATTAGTGATTGTGTACATGTTCTCATACCCTGAATTAGTTAATTTGTTTTCAAGAGTGCCTCCTGTATATCCCTTTACCCAGCGTGCAGGAATTCCGATAGAGCGAAGTAAAACGATCATAGATGTTGAAAAGTTATTACAGTATCCGCTTTTTGTATCAAATATAAACTGATCTACATAATCTTGATCTGTTCTTGGAATCTTAACCTGTTCTGTTTCATATACAAAGGAATGATCTGTGAAATAGCTTTCGATAGCCAATACTTGATCATAGCGATTGCTTTTATCTTTTGTAAGATGTATTGCCAAGTCTTTTACCCTCTTTGGTAACGAGTTGGGTAGTTGTGTATACTTTGCTATAAAATAAGGGCTTGCCTCTAAATCCTCAGCCGCTTTTACAGCTTTTAAGTTTTCGATGGAAAAATGAGGAGTCTCATAAGCCACCTTATATTTATTTAAGGTGGTGGAAGATCTTTCTTTCACTATATCAATTTTTTCCGAAAAAAGATCTGCGCTGAATGATACATCAGAAGCAGCCTCAACCGCTATTAACCCTGTGGGATAAATAAGGTGAGGGGAGTCTTTTTGCATAATGATAATCGCTTCGGCAGCTTCTGTTTTTGTATTCCGCTCATACCAAGTCACTACGTTGTTTTTATTCTTAAAAGAAATTTTTTTGGGGCTTTCAGAAATTTCCCAACCTTTACCGGTATAAAAGTCTTTTGTTTCCACTCTCCAATATTGGCTGTTTTGCATTTGCGCCGTGAAAACAATTGTGTCATCCAATTTAAAAGGACCGCCTAATTGAGAGTCATCTATACCGTAACCGACTTTGCTGATTCCTGCTTCTTTATTCGCTGAAGGTGAATCGAATTTAAAAAAAGTATCGATATTAGGCCATTGAGGGGCAGGTTTTGGAGAAAAATATCCAAAGGTGATCGCAAGTATAATAGATACAGCAGTCGGTACGAGCAATTTCGATGTAAATTTGTTCTGCTTTTGCAAGTTCTCGGATGTTTTTATGCGTTCAGCATGGAGGAGACTGAGCATGAAAAAGCCGATTATAATTGTACGAATGATCGCGTTATTCATGTCGTATAAGCCGAATATATCAAAAATCGTGATATAAATAATGGTTAATGTAAGAAATAAGAGCCCGCGTTTTTGACGAATAATCCAATAGAGGATAAGGAAGCACAAAAACCAGAGAAATAGAAAAAATAAGAAGGTCTGAAAAGCTTTGGAAAGCCCCTGCCAGTTTGCTTGAAAGAGTAGAGTGATATTATGAAAAAAATCAGCCGAAAATTCCATCAACCAGGCAGGATTAATAAAAGCTCCTTTATAATCTACCGAATGAATCATAAATAAGATGATTACAACCTTTACAGAAATTTGGAATCGTACTTGAAAAAAAGAGAGAGCGAAGCAAATTCCTACAAATCCTTTAAATAGGTTCAGTCTTACCATATCTGTAACCTCTATAAGCGGCTGTAACCATTCTAATAAAATGAGAAAACCGAATATATGCATTAGGAAACTGCTAATATCTCGTTTATTAGTTGAAGGTAATGTGATCATTGGTTCACCTCAAAAAATACATTTGCATAATGATTCTCATAAACCGCTTTCACAAATATTTTTTGTTTTCGCAGTGTTTCGAGTACGTTTAGTTCCCGATTTGAGAGTTGATGTGCTTTTTCCTTGACGACAAATACCATCAGCTTACTGTTTTTCAATGATATACTTTCAGCAATTTTTTGGATATCGGGAGAAAGATTACTTGTTACAAGTACGAATGTTACTGGTTGATAGATTTTCTTTAACTCCATTTCTATAGTTTGAGAGAGCGGGAGCATACTGTCTGCTTGTACTCTTGCTAAATGACAGAAAATTCTCTGTAATTGTGTCTCTCTATGATGTAAAGGGAGTACGGTTTGTTCTTTTCCGGTGGATATGAATGATACTTGTGAATCCTGTTTTAAGATAGATCTCATGAGAGAAGCTGTAAACGTAACGACCAATTCGAACAGGGGAGAGGGCGTTCTGTCCATAACAATCACGACATCATGACTTCGCTGTTGTTCAAACTCTTTCGTCATAATATTATTTTTTCGAGCAGTTGCCTTCCAATCGATCCATGAAAAACGGTCACCGGGTTTATAACCTCTGACACCAGCTGAGACTGTTGTATCTCTTGCTACATTCACATTTGAGGAGAGTGCACCTTGTTCGAAATAGTTTTCCACTTGTCTATAAGCTATGTCTACATATTGAGGGTACACTAAAAAATTATCGGGAACTGAAAAGATTGTCTCTTTTTCAATAATCCCGAATACATCACCAGTTTTTACACGCACATTCGAAAAGGTGTGTTCTCCTCTAGGGATTGCGTCGATTATATATTGGTATGAAATATTTCGTTTGAATCCTGGAAATAATATCACTTTTGCACTTTTTGTTTGTTTGCGATTTTTAAACTCCATGGGGAGCACCTCTTCTATAATTAAATACAGCAAGGGAAAGGGAATTTTTCGTTTTATTGTAATAGTGCCTACGAATTGTTGTCCAGCTGTGTACTCCTTTTGATTTGTTATACGTCTCACTTCAGTGTTCCATAGGGCACAAAAGGGCAACAATAATGAATAAAGACTGAATGGAATAAAGCTGTAAAATAGAAACCAACTTACGAATTCTCCTTGTAACATTGCGTATATAAATGTTAAAGCAACGAATAAAACAATCGACGATATTTTTCCGACATTATGAGCTGCTCGTAATAGCTGTTTCATCAGGAGTTTTTTGCCTTTTGAGCCGGAACTGGAGTCCGGGCGAGAATCTTTGTAATGACGCTTTCTGGCGTTAGCCCTTCAAATTTCGCCTCTATTTTTAAAATGATTCTATGGGACAAAACATATGGAGCTAAAAATTTAACATCATCCGGAATGACATGGTCCCTGCCATTTATGAGCGCATACGCCTGTGAAGCTTTCATCAAAGCAATGGAACCACGCGGACTAGCTCCTAATTGAACGGAGTTATAAGAGCGGGTTTGGTTAACGAGTTTTACGATGTAGTGCTTAATGGCCTTGGAAGTATATATTTCTCGTATGTTTTGTTGTAATTGTAGCAATTCTCCTATTGTAATAACGGCTTGTAAATGAGAAATAGGCTTTGTTTTTTCTGTACGATTTAAAACCTCAAACTCTTCTTCCGGTGTGGGATAGCCCATTTTTAGCTTTAGTAAGAAACGGTCAAGCTGAGCTTCTGGTAAAGGATATGTTCCCTCATATTCAATTGGGTTTTGGGTAGCTATTACAAAAAATGGTTTCGGTAAAGGTCTTGTTGTCCCATCTACTGTTATATTGCCTTCCTCCATACTTTCAAGCAAGGCTGATTGCGTTTTCGGTGATGTACGGTTAATTTCGTCAGCTAGCACGATATTTCCCATAATAGGTCCTGGCATAAATTTAAATTGAAATTCTTTCGGATTATAAATAGAAACACCTGTTACATCTGATGGCAGTAAATCAGGAGTGAATTGAATTCGTTTGAAATCTGCATCGATGGATTTGGCAAGGGCTTGCACCATCATTGTTTTCCCAACACCTGGAACATCTTCTAATAGTACATGACCTTCAGCTAAGAGAGCCGCTAAGGTAAGGGTGATTTCCTTCCGCTTTCCGACCATCGCTTTCTCAATATTATTGATTATCTTTTCTACAACTGGATGTAAAGAATCGAGTTGCGTCATCGTACTCCTCCCAATTTCATTTTCTTTTTAGTTCATTCAAATTATCCCACTATTTGTGGACGGTAAAATCCCACCTCAAAATTCAGCGAAAACAGAGAGGTTAGGTGGGGGATGAAGAAAACCATCGCTGATTAAAGTTTCACTTTATTGTGATAAGTATGGTCTATGTAAATAACTCGTGTAAAACAAAATTTGTTTTTAGGTATTTGTTGCAGAAAAAATCCAACCTAAGGAGCAATTGAAGAAACTTTTCCTGAAACGGTTGGTACTGTTGAGGAATTGATTTCTTGTTATTACATAATAAGTTCTATGTCATTTAAAGAAATCCTACTCTACGTTTTTAAATTATATTGTTTTGAATCTAGTCGTATATAAATGAAATTTGGTTCTTCGGTTGTGTGGAAATTAATAAGCGAGGTGCACTAGTGAAATATTTCTCAGCAAATAACGTTGAGCTACCATTTTGTGTCGAGGATAAGGTGAGATAATTGAATTTATAAAAATAGGGAGGGACAAGCAATTGTATGAGCTGTCCCTAACAAACACCACTTTGAGTAGAGTTTGTATTGAAAATTACTGTTTGTTTAATGTTCTATTAAGTTAGATAAAGGAATTTCTTGCTCATTTTGAGGCTCGTTAAGGGGATAAATTCTAGCTGTTTCATTATTTTCATCTACATTTTGAATGTAAATTGCAACTCCATTATAGGTTACATTAGCCATAATCGGTGAAGCTGCAATCTCTTGTGCGCGTTGTTTGTTCATTATAATGACCTCCTTTTGACTTATAACAGTAATAATATTTGCTTTAAACTACTTCATTATTCTTAATTCTCAATAGTAAGCAAATAGGTATGAAATTTACTTTTAAGCATATAAGTTTATAAATTCTATCTTTATGGACAAGTGGTGAGTAGGATAGGAAAAGCTGATTTTGTTTCAGGGTTTGTACCTAATCAGCTTCAGGTAATAAATAGAATAAAGGAAAGTTCACATGTTAGCAGAATATGAGCTTTCGCATTTTATATATTGTTTTTGAAAACAGTATATTCGGAATTCAAGTTGTTATTTTTGGGGGTATAGTAAATATTACCGATTAATATACACAATTATAGTAAAGATGCTTTTAAGGGCATTAGGGGGGGGAATGACTAAAGGGCAACAACCTATTCCTGATCACTTTGTTATGGATACACAGCGGGCTATGTTACTTCCGCCGGAATTGAAAGTTGCACCTTCTGAATCATTAACAGAACAATTATGTATTGAAAGGTCCTTAACTGAAAATCAATTTTGGTTACGGATTATGAAGGAACATGCACTTTTTCTTAGTGAAGGATTTAATCGGAAAGATAAAAATCTAATTCAACAAGTAGAGCAGTTTTATCATCTTTTTGATCGACATTTACAAAAAGCATTCTCTATTCCTCAAACTGTTCAAGCAGTTAGGCAATTAAATGAAGAAAGTATTCAACTAGTTTATGCATTTCGTAATTATAAAAGAAACCTTTTAATTTTGATTATTAATTGTAAGGTAAGTGGTTTCAATTTTCCATTATTAGTAGATCATGTTGCCAGAGAAGCAGAATATTTTATACGGACCCTTCAGAAATTTAATGAAGGAAAAATGGATCCAATTCAGGACGCGATAATAAGTGAAAATGTGTTTTGGCTCAGAATTATGATGGAGCACTCTCGTTTTATTGCCTCTTTACTTGATCAATCCGAGCGGAATTTAGTTCATACTGCTTTAAAATTTGGTAATGATTTTGAAGTCCTACTCGGTCAAGCGAGAGACGTTGAATCAATGTTGTATCAAAAACAACCGACATATCCGATTATTGGAAAGATGAATAAAGATAGTGAAAATGCAACAGTTGAGTTGAGGAACTTCAAAAAAGCTGGATTAGAGCTTATCCAGACATGTCAAATTAAAAGTGTAATTAATCCGTTACTAGCTGATCATGTTACAAGGGAAGCTGAACATTTCTTATTTATGATTCATGTGCTAGAAGAAAGATTGAAACAAAAACAATTGCAACAATTGATGGAATAAGTGTTCTGTCATCAAGAGTACTATATACTAGAACATGTATCTATCAGACACGTTTACTGCAAAGCTCACTTTTTCATCATGCAAAGGGTAGTGATTTCTATGAGAGGAAATTACTACCCTTTTTCGTATACTTATTTTTCTACATAAATTTATCTCGTTATTTGCGGCCAGTAAAACTCTTATCTCAAAAGTCAGCAAGGGAAAAAGTTGGTAGGAAGATTAACTGCCTGTGAAAGTCCAATTGGTGAAGGGAAATAATCAGTAGGTGATGGAGAAAAAAGCTAGCACAGGTATTTAATTATAAATCATGTATGAGAAATATTATTTTTTCATTTTATATGGGAATCATAGCTAAAAAGGATGGTGGAAATATGACAATCGATCGAATTTGTACAATTGGTCCAGCAAGCAATAATAAAGAGACATTAGCTCAGTTAATAAAACAGGGTATGAAAATTGTTCGGTTAAATCTATCACACGGTTCACATGAAAGTCATCAAGAAATAATTCATTTAGTAAAGTCTTTAGATGATTCCATAAAAATCCTAGGTGATTTACAAGGGCCTAAAATAAGATTGGGTGTAATCAAGGAGGAACAAATTACCCTTCAAGCGGAGGATCCTTTTATTTTATATACTCAATCCGTTACTGGAAGTAAAGAAGGAGCGAGTGTTGATTATTCTGGGATTGCTAATGATGTGAAAGTTGGAAATAGAATCCTTATTAACGATGGACAAGTTGAATTAATTGTTGAAAAAGTTAGTATGGAAAAAATAGAAACGAAAGTGAAAATAGGTGGCGATATCGCTTCGCATAAAGGGGTGAATTTACCAGGAGCAAACGTTAGCTTGCCGGCTATTACGGAGAAGGATCAAAAAGATATTCGGTTTCTTCTAGGTGAGGGTGTGGATTTTATTGCGTGTTCATTTGTTAGAAAACCTTCTCATATAAAGGAAATTCGAAACTTTATACATCAATATAAAGAAACTTCCCCCAATTTAATTGCAAAAATAGAAACGATAGAAGCAATCGAGAATTTTCAAGATATGTGCAAAGAAGCGGATGGAATTATGATTGCAAGGGGGGATTTAGGTGTGGAATTACCGTATCAATTTATTCCGCTTTTGCAAAAAATGATGATTCATGAGTGCAATCGAACAAATACATATGTGATTACAGCGACGCAAATGCTTCAATCTATGGTGGATCATTCTATTCCTACAAGAGCTGAGGTGACTGATGTATTCCAGGCTGTACTGGATGGAACGAATGCGGTTATGCTTTCTGCTGAAAGTGCATCAGGTGGTCATCCAATTGAAAGTGTTAAAACATTGCGTCTCGTTTCTGAATTTGCTGAGCATGTAAAAAAAGATGGTCCTTTTGTTATGAAAGATGTACTAGAATTGTTCCGTAAATCTCTTTAGTATATAAGGCTGCATTAACCGCTCAGCTTAAAAAGGGAAATATTACTTTTCATAATTAAATATGAAAAATGCATCCTTTTATTTTGAGGAATTTATTGAGTCTTAGCTTTCTCAAGATGTGGTAAGATTACGAAGTACTGTTGACATTTCTGCATAATTTTATCCCACTATCCATGGGCAGTAAGCACTACAGCTTAAGGTTCATAGGGGAATGAATTGATAACTGCTCGTAAAAGAGCTGGACTGGTGAAGGCCTTCCATCAGTGAGAGATAAAGCTCTCCCCCACTGATGGAAGCTTCACTATATTAAGTTTCACACAATGTACAAAAATTAACTAATTACACTATGGTAATATTATTAATGTAATAATGTGAATTTAGAATATGATGAGGAGGATAAAATATGACGACTTGGTTTATAGTTATGTTAATTCTTTTCGGTGCTTTAAAAATAGTAGTGACGAGTATGCCCACTTCTGTTATAGAGTCTATTATCGGTAGATTTGAACTGCACCCGCAATTGAATAATGAGGCTGTTACCGTAACGATTGATGGAAAGCGTTTAGAAGGGGAAGAAAAAATTCAAATTGTTGATTATTTTAACGAAGCGATATTTTTAGAAAAATATTATTTTCCTCCACACAGCAGTGGAACGCCATTGGTTATTGATACGAAAAAAGGGAAAAATGATGTTAGGTTTTCTGTGTACAGGTATGACGATCACGTTGATGTAGTCAAGCAGTATAAGAAGAAAGTGGTCGCGTATAGTCTACGTTCTAAAAGCCTTCAAAATTGTTCAATGTTAGTAGCCGGAAATTTAGCTTAAAGAGATCGTTAAAGAGACGGTCTTTTTTTTATTACATATGAAATGTTAAAAAGTAACATTCTTGAAATAGCATATGGGGGCGAAGGACTTAGAGTAGATATCCCCGTTGTTACGTTTTTTCATAGCCATGGAAAAACGTGAGTATTTAACTGATTTGGTTTAAAGAAATGTAACACTAGGAAATGGTAGAGTGAAAATTAGCGGACAAACATCTGCAGGAGACGATACAATTGAATCGAATTAAAAATAGACCAGGCTAACTGGTCTATTTTTAATGTAAATCACGATATACACCGATTACTTTTCCGATAACAGAAACTCTATCTAAAATGATGGGTTCTAAAGAAGAGTTTTCAGGTTGTAAACGGAAGTGATCTTTTTCTTTGTAAAAACGTTTTACAGTTGCTTCGTTATCTTCTGTTAAAGCAACGACAATTTCTCCGTTATATGCAGAATGTTGCTGACGAACAACAACTAAATCTCCGTCTAAGATACCTGCTTCAATCATGCTATCCCCAGAAATTCGTAACATAAACACTTGATCTGCTCCAGCAACAACGCTTGCAGGTAGTGGGAAATGCTCTTCTACACTTTCAACTGCTGTAATTGGTAAACCAGCTGTAACTTTTCCGACAATTGGGACTTGAACAACTGATTGTGTTTCTGTTTCGATTTTTACTTCTCCTAAAATTTCAATAGCTCTCGGTTTTGTTGGATCACGTCGAATATAACCTTTTTCTTCTAGACGTGATAAATGTCCGTGCACCGTAGAACTAGAAGCAAGGCCAACCGCTTGACCAATTTCGCGTACGGAAGGTGGATAACCTTTTTCTTGTACTTTTAGCTTAATGAAGTCGAGAATGTCTTGCTGGCGTTTTGTTAACTTTTCCATGTTTTTTAACACCTCGTTTTCTTTCAATTTTCTTACTTATAAGTATAACATGGGAAAAAACATTCTACAAACATAAGTTCGAACAAAAAAGTGATTTGTGATACACTAAAGTAAAAATTGAAGTGAGGAAGAGGGTTTTAAAATGAATGCAATTATTTATGCCCGTGTAAGCACAACAAAAGAAGCGCAAGAAACGTCATTATCACGTCAAAAAGATGAATTATTGCATTTAGCTAAGCGGTATCAAATGAATGTTATAAAGGTGTTTGAGGAGAAGGCAAGCGGCTATACAATTGAACGAGATGGTATATTAGAAGTATTGGATATGATTCGAGCTGAACAGGTCGATGTGCTTCTTATTCAAGATGAAACAAGGCTTGGAAGAGGAAATGCAAAGATTGCTTTAATGCACTGTTTACATAAAGAAGGGATAAAGGTATATACGCATACACATAATGGCGAATTACAACTTTCTGATTCAGATTCTATGGTACTAGATATTATTGGTATAGTTGAAGAATATCAGAGAAAGATTCATAATTTGAAAATTAAACGTGGAATGCAGCGAGCGGTGGATAGGGGATTTCGTCCAGAAAAAAATTTAACAAATCGTCATTTAAGTACAGGCCGTGAAAAGAAAGAAGTACCGATTGAAGAAATTGTGCGTCTTCGTCGTAATGAATTAACATTTGAGGAAATTGCTGCAACACTTCGTGGTTTTGGTCATGATGTATCCAAAGCAACAGTACATCGCAGATACGTGGAATACACGAAGCAACTGCTTGATAAACAAGACTAACTATTGTATGATAATAATCAGTTTTAAGTAGAAAGGGGATTCGAGATGCTAAGTCACGAACTCATTGAACGCATTAATTTCTTAGCGAAAAAAGCAAAAGCTGAAGGATTAACTGAAGAAGAACAACGTGAGCGCCAATCGCTCCGTGAACAATATTTAAAAGGATTTCGCCAAAATATGTTAAACGAATTAAAAGGCATTAAAATCGTTAATGAAGAAGGTAAAGATGTTACACCGGCGAAATTAAAGGCATTAAAAAAACAAGATAATGCAAAGTTGAATTAAAAGATGGGCGAAGCCCATCTTTTTTGATTTTAATAGAATTGTTTATTATGGTATTACCAAAAACGAGAAGAAGGGGGCAGGAATAGTGGTTCACTTATTTTGCTCGTTTTTGTTCAGAATTAGACTCTTTGGCTAAATTCCTTCATAAAGTGAAAGATAATGAAGGATACCTTTTGCATTTTTGAATGTAATCTTTTTTCCATCGGGGTGACCACATATAAAAACATTATTTTTTTCTAAATAAAGCTGAAATAAAAGAAATAGCAGTTGCAATAAATAAAGAAATAACGGCAATAAAAAACAAGAGGATCGCCATGAAACTATATAGATATCCTAATCCTTCACTTATTATAATTGCGCCCTGATCAAAATATAGTATGCAAAATGTAGCGCTGGAGAAAATAAGCATGAGGACACCTGGGATGTATTTATGGGGTGATTTTAATTTGACTGAAAAATAAATAGAAAGAATTGAAATGAGGGTCAAAACCATTATAAAGGTGTAAGAAGCTATTCCTTCACTCATTATTTCGCATTCCTCCGTTTTTATTTAATCTATACGATTAAAATTAATATATATTCATTTTAATGATATGTTGTGAATAGAGGGGACGATATGGAGTGGATAGAATATTTGCTAAAAATTTTTACGAGTCACGTATAAAAAATATAGATAATTCCCTTTATTGTTAATAAATGAATAATAAAAAAGTATAGCAGATTGAAACCCTATACATTGTGGAATTTCGTATTTTTTTTGAACAAACTCGAAAAAACATCAACATATTTGTCGATACATGTTGTATAATCTTGCGTGGGAAGCTATCATATAAATGTGTAAAACGTTTACTAATATAAGCGAAGGGAAGAATAGCATGTCACATTCAATCGAACAACTTTCTATCAACACGATTCGCACATTATCCATTGATGCGATTGAAAAAGCAAACTCTGGTCATCCAGGAATGCCAATGGGTGCAGCACCAATGGCTTATACATTATGGACGCAATTTATGAAACATAATCCAAATAACCCAACGTGGTTTAACCGTGATCGTTTCGTATTATCTGCAGGTCATGGTTCAATGTTATTATACAGTTTACTTCATCTATCTGGTTACGATGTAACAATGGATGATTTAAAGAACTTCCGCCAATGGGGAAGTAAAACTCCAGGACATCCTGAGTATGGTCATACAGCAGGCGTAGATGCAACAACTGGTCCACTTGGACAAGGTATTTCAACAGCAGTTGGTATGGCAATGGCTGAGAGACATTTAGCAGCGAAGTATAACCGTGATGCATACAACGTAGTTGATCATTATACATATGCAATTTGCGGTGATGGTGATTTAATGGAAGGCGTTTCTGCTGAAGCATCTTCATTAGCTGCTCACTTAGGATTAGGTCGCCTTGTTGTATTATATGATTCTAACGATATTTCATTAGATGGTGATTTAAATCGCTCATTCTCTGAAAGTGTAGAAGATCGTTATAAAGCATACGGCTGGCAAGTAATCCGTGTTGAGGATGGAAACGATGTTGAAGCGATTGCAAAAGCGATTGAGGAAGCAAAAGCTGATGAAAACCGCCCAACGCTAATTGAAGTAAGAACAACAATCGGTTTCGGTTCTCCAAATAAATCAGGAAAATCAGCTTCACACGGTTCTCCACTAGGTGTAGACGAAACAAAATTAACAAAAGAAGCGTATGCTTGGACGGCTGAACAAGACTTCCATGTATCAGAAGAAGTATATGAGAACTTCCGTAAAACGGTACAAGATGTTGGCGAAACAGCTCAAACTGAATGGAATACAATGCTTGGTGAATATGCACAAGCATATCCAGAATTAGCTAATGAATTACAAGCAGCAATGAAAGGTCTTCTTCCAGAAGGTTGGGATAAAAACTTACCAACTTATGAATTAGGATCAAAAACAGCAACTCGTTCTTCTTCAGGTACTGTAATTAACGCGATTGCAGAAGCTGTACCATCATTCTTTGGTGGATCTGCAGACCTTGCTGGTTCTAACAAAACATACATGAATAACGAAAAAGACTTCACAAGAGCTGACTACAGTGGTAAAAACATTTGGTACGGTGTACGTGAGTTCGCAATGGGCGCAGCAATGAACGGTATCGCGCTTCATGGTGGCTTAAAAACTTACGGTGGTACGTTCTTCGTATTCTCTGATTACTTACGTCCAGCAATCCGTCTTGCAGCATTAATGCAATTGCCTGTAACATATGTGTTTACACATGACAGTATCGCTGTTGGAGAAGATGGACCAACGCATGAACCAGTTGAACAATTAGCGGCGCTTCGTGCGATGCCAAACGTATCTGTTCTTCGTCCTGCTGACGGTAACGAGTCAGTTGCAGCTTGGAAATTGGCTTTAGAATCTACAAACAAACCAACTGCATTAATCTTAACTCGTCAAGATCTTCCAACATTAGAAGGTGCATTAGACGATACGTATGAAAAAGTTGCAAAAGGTGCGTATGTAATTTCTGCAAGCAAGAAAGAAACTGCTGATGTAATCTTACTTGCAAGTGGTTCTGAAGTAAGTTTAGCGGTTGAAGCGCAAAAAGTATTAGCAGAAAATGGTGTTGATGCAGCTGTTGTCAGCATGCCATCTATGGATCGCTTTGAAGCACAATCTGCTGAATATAAAGAATCTGTATTACCAAAAGCAGTAACAAAACGCTTCGCAATCGAAATGGGTGCTACTTTCGGATGGCACCGTTACGTTGGTCTTGAGGGAGATGTGTTAGGTATCGATACATTTGGTGCTTCTGCTCCTGGTGAAAAGATTATGGAAGAGTATGGATTCACTGTAGAAAATGTTGTTCGTAAAGTAAAAGAAATGCTTTAATGATTTGTGAAAAATCTCTCCGGCATGGAGAGATTTTTCTATGTAAATGAGTTTATTCGACAGAAAAAGTTTTTTCTTTCTCCGCAGTCAGACAATCATTGCATATTATCTTTTATATAATGTAGAGAAAAAGGTTGTCCAGTGCGGGAGGGAAAGTATGAAAACGTATGAATTGTATTTAATTCAAGAAGATATTGCGAAGGCATACTTTGGTCGGGAGTATTTGTTTTTCGATTTATTTGCTCGATTTTCAGAATCTGGTTCCCTTTCGGAAAAGAAAGTGTTATATAAGCAGATGATGTATATTACGATGCCATTACAAGTAATGAAAATTCACCATAAATTAGAACAAGCATTACGTAGTGTTGGAAAGTATAAGAGAATACACCATACGCACATATTATCTACGGGTGCAGAATATGGGGAAATAACGGTGAAATCACAATATATTCAAATGAATACATCTGGGAATGTATCGATGGAAACGACTTTCTTTGAGGTTCTTAGGAAATGTGAATTGACATTTTTGGCAATGGATTATGAGAATAAAAAGTATGGTTGGCTAAATCCTTTGAAACAAGCGCGAACATATGTGTAAAAAATGTCGAATACAATCTTGTCTTATTGAAAAGGTTTTAGTACACTGTAAGGTAGACAACATGAAGGAGGAAAATATATGTCAATTTGGGTAGTTGTTCTAGTGGGCGTATTAGCACTAGTAGCAGGCGTGGCGTTAGGATTTTTCATCGCCCGCAAATATATGATGAATTATTTACAAAAAAATCCACCAATCAATGAACAAATGTTAAAAATGATGATGATGCAAATGGGACAAAAACCATCCCAAAAGAAAATCAATCAAATGATGAGCGCAATGAACAAGCAACAAATGAAATAAGCGCTAAAGGGACACTCGATAAGAGTGTCCTTTCTTTTTGGAAAACTTTAGTGTTGAAAACTTTAAAAAATTCTGTGATTTTGATACACTGAAAACATCGCTCATTTCAGGGGAGGAGGATATGATGAAAGTATTTTTTAATTTAGCGTGGTTTTTTAAACAAGAAAAACGGGCGTATATAACGGGGATTATTTTGTTGTTTGGCGTAGCACTTCTTGAGCTTGTGGCACCAAAAGTCATTGGGATTATTGTAGACGAAATTAACAACCAGACGCTAACATTTGAAAAGTTGTTAAAGTGGGTTGTTCTTTTAGTAGTTGTTGGGATTACAATGTATATATTACGTTACATATGGCGTATTATGATTTTTGGATCTTCTTTAAAGCTCGCACGCCAATTAAGAAAGAAATTATATGAACATTTTACAAACATGAGTCCGTCATTTTATCAATCACATCGTACAGGGGACTTAATGGCACATGCAACGAATGATATTCAAGCAATTCAACAAACAGCTGGGTCGGGCGTTTTGACACTTGTGGATTCGTTAGCCGTAGGTGGATGTGTACTTGTGGCTATGGGACTTACAATTAGTTGGAAGTTAACATTGTTAAGTCTAATTCCAATGCCGATTGTAGCGATTTCAACTAATTATTATGGTACTTTATTACATAGACGCTTTCATAAAGCACAGCAAGCGTTTTCTGAGATCAATGATAAAGTCCAAGAAAGCATGAGTGGGATGAAAGTGATTCGTTCACTCGGTCAAGAAAAGGAAGATTTACAAGCATTTAGAAAAAAATCAGAAGATGTTGTACATAAAAATATGTTAGTTGCACGTATCGATTCACTATTTGATCCAACAATTTCTCTTATTGTCGGTTTTTCATTCTTAATCGCTGTATGTTATGGATCACTATTAGTTGTTCGTGGAGAACTGACAGTTGGTGAATTAATTACATTTACAACATATTTAGGGACACTTGTTTGGCCGATGCTTGCATTTGGTTGGCTATTTAATATTATGGAACGTGGTCGTGCTTCATATGACCGTGTGGAAAAAATATTATCTCAAACTTCAGATGTGGTGAATAAGGAGAGCGCAGTACAAAATGTAGCAAGCGGTGACATTACGTTTGCAATCGATACATTTTCCTATAAGAAAAATGAAATAATTAATTTAGAAGATATTCATTTTACGCTAAAAAAGGGTGAAACATTAGGTATTGTTGGCCGAACTGGTGCAGGGAAAACGACATTACTAAAATGTTTAATTCGAGAATATGATCATTTTAATGGAGCATTGCAAGTTGGAGGAAAAGATATTCGTGATATGACGCTTCACGGTATTCGATCGGCTATTTCGTATGTCCCTCAAGACCATTTCTTATTTTCAGCAAGTATAGGTGAAAATATTGCATTTGGAAAGGTGGATGCTATGCATAAAGACATTACGCATGCTGCGAATATTGCTTGTATTCATGATGATATTATGCAATTTCCAGAAAGGTATGACACGGTAGTAGGGGAACGCGGGGTTTCTTTATCAGGTGGACAAAAACAGCGGATTTCAATTGCACGTGCTTTATTAACAAATGCTGAAATTTTAATTTTAGACGATTGTTTATCTGCAGTTGATGCAAAAACAGAAGAAACAATTTTAACGGCATTGAAACGAGAAAGAGCACAAAAAACAACAATAATTACAGCACACAGATTAAGTGCTATCCAACATGCAAATCTTATTCTTGTTGTTGATGAAGGGAAAATTGTAGAGCGTGGTACGCATGAACAACTAATGGGGCAAGAAGGTTGGTATAAAGAGATGTATGAAAGTCAGCAGTTAGAAGCGTTAGTTGAGAAGGGAGGCATATAATGGCTGAGAAAAAAAGAAGCGATTTATGGCGATTACTTTCTTATATGAAACCATATAAAGGCTTATTAGCACTGGCATTTCTATTTCTAGTTGGTGCAACTTTCACAGAAATGATGGGGCCATTTTTAATTAAGCAGTTTCTTGATGAACATTTAGTTCCACGGAACTTTGAACAATCAGCACTTGTAACCCTATTTGTTGTATATATGATTGCTCATTTATTAAAGGTTTTATTTACGTATTTAAATTTACTATATTTCCAAAATATTGCGTTTAAAATTGTGCAAGACATGCGGGTTGAAGTGTATGAACATGTACAAAAGTTGTCATTAAGCTTTTTTGATCGTACGCCAATTGGTACTCTCGTATCTCGTATTACTAATGATACGGAAGCAATTAAAGATTTCTATGTGAGTGTGTTATCAACATTTGTAAAAAATGTTGTGTTTTTAATCGGGATTTTGGTGGCAATGTTTTTACTTGATGTGAAGCTTGCTTTATGTTCTCTTATATTAATTCCAATTATGCTTACAATTATGACGATGTATCGCAAGAAAAGCTCTATTTTTTATTTGGAGCTACGGAATCAATTAAGTATTTTAAATGCTAAGCTCAATGAATCGATTCAAGGTATGAATATCGTGCAAGTATTTCGCCAAGAAAAACGGATGCGAAAAGAATTTGAAGAAGTGAACGATAAGCATTACGGTGCTGGGCGCCGTACGTTAAAACTAGATGCGTTATTTTTACGCCCAGCAACAGACCTTGTTCATATTATGGCTATCGCTTTAGTGCTTGCATTATTTGGCTTTAACGCCTTGAATAGTCCAGTTGAAGTTGGGGTATTATATGCTTTTGTTAATTATATTCATCGTTTTTTCCAACCTGTAAATGAAATGATGATGAAACTTTCTTTCTTTCAGCAAGCGCTTGTTTCTTCCTCACGTGTCTTTCATTTGATGGATGAAAAAGATTTAGCCCCTGTTCAACAAGGAAATGGAGAGTCAAAAGTGGATGAAGGAGAAATTGAATTTAAAGATGTTACATTTTCCTATGATGGAAAGCGTGATGTTTTGAAAAATGTATCTTTTCATGTGAAGCCTGGGCAAACGGTTGCTTTTGTTGGGCATACTGGAAGTGGGAAGAGCACGATTATGAACTTATTGATGCGTTTTTATGATATTAAGTCAGGCAATATTTTAATAGACGGGGTAAACTTAGAAAAATATGAAGAGCAGGAAATTCGAAAGAAAATTGGGCTTGTACTTCAAGATGCATTCTTGTTTGCTGGAAACGTAAAACAAAACATTCGTATGTATAATGAAAGTATTACGGATGAAGAGGTAGAAGAAGCTGCTAGATTTGTGCAAGCGAATATATTTATTGAAAAGTTACCAGAGCGATATAATACAGAAGTAGTAGAAAGAGGAGCTGCGTTCTCAAGTGGGCAAAGGCAACTCATCGCGTTTGCGAGAACAATTGCTACAAATCCGAAAGTATTAGTATTAGACGAAGCAACAGCAAATATTGATACAGAAACAGAAGAAGCGATTCAAACAGCACTGCAGCGCATGCGAAAAGGTAGAACAACAATTGCGATTGCGCACCGCTTATCTACTATTCAAGATTCTGATCAAATCTTTGTTATGCATGATGGAGAAATTGTAGAAAGAGGAACGCATCAAGAATTACTGAGTAAGCAAGGATTGTATTACAACATGTATTTACTTCAGAATAAAGGGAGCCTTCAGAATGCCTTATAATATTGAGGTTTTGAAGGCCTCTTTTTTATTCTCTTAAAAATGCCTCTATCTCTATAATTTTTGTTATGCCCCACATACTGAATTCGTAGTGATACTCTGTTCGTTCAATACATACACCGAATGCTACATTATCTCCAACTAAATAAAATTTTTGAGAGAGTTCCTATCATACCGATTATAACTGCTTTTTTCAGTTGTCTTTCTTAATTTAATATTATTATCAAGAAAATCTGTGAGCTTTTTATTGAGAAACATTTGTACTATTGATGAGTGAAAGGAATTAAGATGCATAGGAAGAATACTGTTTATAAAGAATAAGACGATGTGTTCAAACTATCATACTCATTAATTGAATAAATATGACCCTTAGAAATTTTAGAAGCAAAGGAGTCTTGGGAATTATAGAAGTAATGGTATTGCAATAGCATAGCAATTTATAAACTCTGCGTCATCTTTCTGAAAAAAGGAGGGGTTATTATGTACGCGTCGTTTAAAAGATGCATGATGTTGATTACTACATTCATTTTACTCGTTACTCCTATTAGTATTGCAAGCGCTGAAGCAAATACTACGCCGAATTATGGTGGGGTGCTTCCGCCAAAAGAAACATTTAATCCAGGAGATTGGTTTTTAGGTGAGAAGCCTTTAAATTATGATGAAAATAGGCCACCGATTGTTTTTGTACAAGGGAGAAATGGAAGTGCAGATAGTTGGTATGGAAAAACAGTTTATCACGATGTAAACGATATGTATGATTATGCGTATCGTGCGGGATATCAAACGGTGTTTGTTCAACTATATGATGCAGCTGGAAAGGGATCTGCAAGTCAGTGGGATAATGGTAAATTATTGGCTGCAAAGCTAGAAGAGATTTATAATCATTTTGGTAAAAAAGTGAATATTGTGGCTCATAGTAAAGGTGGAATTGACACCCAAGCAGCGCTCATTCAATACGGTGCGAATCGTTTTGTAGGAAATGTTATTACACTAGCTTCGCCGCATTATGGGTCAAATTTAGCAGACTTATCCTATAGTTGGTGGGCGGGGTGGTTGGCTTCATTACTCGGACAAAGAGACGATGGCACTTATTCTTTACAAACAGGTGAAATGGCACAATTTCGTTCTGTAATAGATAACAATCCAAACGCTAAATTAAATCGTTATTATACAGTTGCAGGTACAAGTTGGGGACCGGCTTTCTCTGCTCTATCTTTAGGTGGGTTATATCTTTCTGCGTATGGCTCTAATGATGGTTTAGTGAATGAATGGAGTACAAAATTACCGTATGGAACACATTTATTTACTGATTCTAGATTTGATCATGATAATATTCGAAAAGGTTCAGCCGTCTTTTCTCGAATTGAATCGTATTTACGTACTTCTACTGCTACATTCGTTCCTCCTTATACTTTAAATAATAATAGAGAATTTGTTGATAATTTAAATACTACATCTAATCAAAGCATTTTAGGTGGAGAACTGGAGCCGAATAAATGGATTGATCAAACAATTGCGGTAGATACAAAAACAGAAGGTGTGGTCTCTGTGTTGACAGCATCTTCAGAAGTGAAAGTACAACTTATTTCTCCGTCGGGCAAAGTATATACGAATAAAGATAGTAAGTTTACGGTTGGAGACGAAACTTCCTACTTTAAGGGGGCGTCCATTCGGACATTTAAAATTAATCAAATGGAAACCGGAGAATGGCATGTTAAACTAATGACCACACATACAAAAGATGCCTATATGGTTGTTAGTGATTATAAACAAACAGCGCCGTTTACATTGAAAATGCCAGGGAAAATTAAAGCTGATAAAGTTGAATTTCAATTGAAGCAATCTACTAAAGAACTAGGAAAACAAGAGAATCTTTCTTTTACTGTTCGAGTTGTTGATCGAGAAGGGAATTTAGTATTACAATCGAACCAGCTGCAAAGGTTAGATGAGGCTGCATTTAAAGGCCTTTTGGATCATATAAAAAAATCAGATGTATATAATATGACGATTGATATTAAAGGTATTAACGCAGAAGGTAAAGCTTATACTCGTACAATTGTGCGTTCTGTGTATATTGAAAAATAAATCGTAATTACGAAAAAAGTACGGTTTGATGGCCATCATGTGCTGTTATTCTTTTTTAAAGATAGAGGTAATGGCAAGAAGACTGTAAACGTTTTGGTCTAAGTACAGTGTAATAAACGTTTATGAAAAATCTCCTACATGATGGGATGTTTTTACTTTACAATAAAAGAAGCTTTCGAAAAACCTTGTAATGTTGAGGTTTCGAGGGCTTCTTTTTTATGATTGATTCTTCTTAAGTTCTTGACTTTTTTCTACATATGTTTTCCTCTGGTCTTAAATCAGTTGAGAGATAACTTGTTCACTTTTTATAGTAAATAAAGTATGCAAAATTTATCCAAATTTTACAGATCGTTATTATAATACGTAGTATAATAGATTGAAAATATTTTTAAAATTTTAGGTGATATCTACCTAATCTATAAAGGAGAAAAAAGATGGAATATGTATTCATATGTGTGATTTTAGCATTGCTAGTTGGAATATTTGTATTGTTTTATAAGAATAAACAGTTAGAATCTGACAAGCAACAAGTGGAGTTTGAAAGGACACAATCAATAGAAAACTACCAAAGTGAAATTGCTGCAACAGTAGCTACTTATGAGGAAAAACAAGAGACGTTAAAAAGTGTAGAACGAAAAAAGTATAACAATTTAAAAGAGAGTACAGCAAGAGAACTGGAAAATGTGAGAATGATGAAAAATCAATTAGCTGTGCAGCATAATAAGGAACGTAATGAGATGCAACAAAAACATAGTAATGAGATTCATTTGCTACAAAACCTTGTTACAGAGTTAAGAGCGTATTCCAAAAATAGCGAAGAAATGAATACACATGAAATATTAACTTATATGAAACGGGGATTTGTTCAGGAAGGCCTTATAACTGGAGAGGAGCTCTATATTATTCCGAATGTATTTGTACTAAATACCGATAGTGAGGCAGAAAATAAAAGTGGCTATACTCGAATTGATCATCTTGTATTATGTACGACTGGAATTTATGTTATTGAGACGAAAGAATGGCAGGGACGACTGATACATGGAGTGACGAAAGAGAATGCCGGTGTATATTCGTTTATGATTGATGAGATTGGTAAGTATCAAAAGGAAGAGACGTTTGCTTTTGTTTCAGAGCGATCATCAGACGGAAATTCATTGAGTTTAAGAGTCGAGAATGAAGGAAATCCAGCATATAAAATAAAACATGCGTCCTCTGTTTTATATGATTGCCTTAAAGAAAGCTATCAGCAAGAAGTTAAAGAAGAAATTAAGCCTCTTTTATATTTCGGTAATGAGACGAACGGAAATAGGAATGAAGTGATTGATCTTTCTAATGAAGCACTCCCACGGCTGAAGGGAAGAGAGCAGCTAGTTACTTATTTTAGAAATGAAAAATTAAAAGAAAAAGAATTATATACGGTAAAAGAATTAGAAGATATAAAAGAAGTCATTGAACGTATGAATTATATGAAACTCTGAGGGGGTTAAAAGTTCAAATTTAAAATGAAGGTGGTTCTTTCTTGAAGAAACATAAAAATACTTTATTGTGGGGAATATTATATCTTTATGTTTTTGTGTATTTATTCATATATCTTGCTTTCATTCTTTTAATTGCTATCAGTCATTTAACTTATAGTGTAGAGAGTATATCGATTGTAATATTACCATTTGTTATTTTGTTGTTTATTGAATGGATAATTTGGAAGGTTTCTTTAAATAAAAAGAATGAAAAGCAAAAGAGAGATCTCAAAACTATAACAGTTGTTGGGGCGAGCCTATTTTTGTGTTGTGCTATGCAACTTGGAATAAATGAATACAACTCAAAATTCGATAGAGATGTATGGATAGAGAAAGAAAACAAAAGAGTGTATATAGTAGATGACCTTTTAGAAAAACATCAATTGGTAGGAAAATCAAAGCAAGAAATATTACAATTGTTAGGTAAGCCAACAGAAACAGAGCGTTTTATGAAAACGAATCAAATTGTTTATTATCTAGGAGATGAACGGGGCTTGATTCGAATTGATAGTGAGCGTTTAATTGTTAATTTTGATGAAAAAGATAGAGTAATAGAATATAAGATTCACAAAGACTAATTGCTATCGATTAGGATTGTGAAAGAAATTGAGTGAAAGATAAATACAACAAAAATGGCAAATGATGTATAATTAATTATGTTGAATATAGAGATATTGGGAAGGGGATATATGTATATATGGAAGATTTACAAACACTCGGTTCATTCTTTTTAGGCCTAGGTACTATGTTCGCGGGATTAGGAGTACTGCTTGCAGGTTTTGGTGTGTATACAAAGTTTTCACGTGAATCAAAATGATGAAAGCATCCGTACAGGATGCTTTTTTATTTTTTTTTCAATATGTTATAAAAAGGAATCATACATTCTTTATGGAATTTAAGGAATGAAAATAGGAGGGAGAGTGTATATATAGATGCATTGGAACAATTTTATAATTTTAGATTCCAGTTCCGTGACGAAATATTATCAATGAAAAGTAAAGATTTTAGGAAACAAGAATGAAAAGGAGGTAAGACGGTGAAAAACGTACCGACTGAAGTCCTGAGTAAGGAATTAATGGAACGAAAAGGTGTTATATCAATTACAGTTAAAGAATTTGAGAAGATTGAAGTAGCTGGAGTGGTGGTATCTGGACCAGCTGTCATTTTAATTAATCAAGATTAGTTGAGTACATATGATGAATATAGGAAAATAATGAAAAGCGTCCTATGTGGATGCTTTTTTGTTTGCGTAAAAAAAGAGATATATCAGATAATAGAGCTACTGGAGGGAAAGAAAGTGGCTATTATTATAACAATGTTTTTAATGGGGATTTTATTAGGGTTTGTTGGAGCAGGCGGTGCTGGATTTATTATTGGGGTACTGACTCTCATATTTCAAGTTCCAATTCATGTAGCCCTTGCAACATCATTAACCGCAATGGCATTTACAACATTTTCAGGAGTGGTGAGTCATTATAGAGAAGGAAATGTTGTATTGAAAATTGGTAGTATTGTTGGAGGATTTGGAGCAGTTGGATCATATATTGGTTCTAAATTTGGTGCAGTGATTCCAGCACACCTTCTTCATTGGTTTACGGCTGGTATGTTGTTTTTATCAGCAATATTTATGTTCATTCGATTACTTTTTTTTCAAAATCAAAAGAAATTGTCTATGAACATAGTAAAGAAATTATCTATCATTAGAAAATGTATTTTGTTAGGGCTAGTAACTGGAGGATTAGCAGGTGCATTTGGGATAGGGTCAGCGCCTTTTATTCAACTAGGACTAATGGTGTTGTTAGGTTTAACAATTCAACAGTCAGTCGGGACTACAATGCTTATTATTTTACCAATTGCCATTGGGGGCGGATTTGGATATAGTTCTGAGGGGTATTTAGATTATCTATTATTAGTACAAGTTTTAATTGGAACAATGCTTGGGGCATATATAGGAGCGAAGTTTACCAATTATGCACCTCGTATTATTTTGAAATTTTCGATGATTATGACGCCCATTCTAGCTGGATGTATGTTATTAATAGAATAAGTTATAAAGAATATTGAGGAGGAAAGTGGTGTGTCTGTTCATCTTCATAAATTGTTATGTGCAAGTTTTTGGATTGCGTTACTTATATCAGGAATATGCCCAAAAGATTTTTTCACATGGTGTTTAGAAGTCGCACCAGCATTTATTGTAGTACTCATTTTAATGATTACATATCGACGTTTTCGATTTACAACGTTCACATATGTATGGATTTTTATTCATATGTTAATATTGCTCATTGGGGGACATTATACATACGCAGAAGTACCACTATTCAACTATTTTCGTGATACATTTGATTTAGAAAGAAATTATTACGACCGTGTTGGGCATCTCATGCAAGGGTTTGTTCCAGCTTTAATAGCGAAAGAAGTACTTGTAAAAGTAGTTGAGGTTCAGAAAAAAGGGTGGTTAGAACTACTTGTGATATCAGTTTGCTTAGCATTTAGTGCACTATATGAATTGTTAGAGTTTGCAGTCGCAAAATTAACAGGGACAGGAGCAGAAGCATTTCTTGGAACGCAAGGAGATGTTTGGGATACACAATGGGATATGACATTTGCATTAATTGGAGCGATATTAGCACTGATAGTTTTCCGTAGTAAGGAAACTATATAGTAATTTATTAATATGTTTTACGTATGAATTATGTAAGTAATTCATATTTCTCATATAAAAGGATTTACTATAATATAATGAGTGTAACGTTCGAGTATTCGACGTATTACTAGTATTATATCCCTATCCCTTTTCTAAAAATGCGAACAAGTTTTGCCCTATTCTATTCAATATTTTATTGTATAGAAATATATTGTTCGATGCCCATTATGGAACGTACATAATGGTGAAATCCCGATCCTTAAAGAGGATGCCCCTAATCTTCATGTGAAAATATGATCGGATAAAGAAAGTTGACCAACATATGGTCAGCTTTCTTTTTTGTTTCCAACTAATTCCTCTGTAATTTCTGTTTGTAATAGAAGTGTTTTTCCAAATCGGCGTTTGCATTCATCTGTCACTTTTTGAACGGCAAGCGCATGGGAGGTAGCAGACACGATGACAGTTGCTCGCCTAGATTTTCGATTTTCTTCACAAAAGACACATTCCACAACATATTTAGAAATCATCTTTTCATCCTTTCGTCTGAATTTCAAGGAATGAGCTATCTTTGAAGTTGTTATAGTTCTTCGTTGTAAAAATTAATTTTCCCTCTATTTCAAAGGAGAAGAATAAAGAAAAGAGAATATTAGGAATAGGAGGGAGAGGAAATGAAAACATGGATTGGGACAGCAGCTATATGTATAAATCAGAAAAATGAAATTTTGATGGTATTACAAGGAAAGAAAGACGAACCAAAAAGGTGGTCAGTGCCAAGTGGGGGACAAGAGAAAGGGGAAACATTAGAGGAGTGTTGCGTTCGAGAAGTATGGGAAGAAACTGGATATCAGGTAGAAATTATAAATAAAATATATGAAAAAAAGGGTATAACATACGGTGTACCTGTTCATGTATATTATTATCTTGTGAAACAAATAGGAGGGTTTATGAATATACAGGATCCAGACGGATTAATTCACGAGATTGATTGGAAGAATGTTACTGAATTAGGGGATATTTCTTTATCTTTTCCAGAAGACTATGAGTTGCTAGTGAGGCATATAAATGCCTACTTTTCATAGTACGTTTTAGTTCATTATTTGTATTGCTTAATTGCGTCATTGTTTTCCTCAATTTCATAATTGATAGGGTGAAAATTGATGTGTTTCCGTTTTTAAATTGTTATTTTTATTTTTGGAAAATTCGACAATTTAATTGATTTCAGTTTAGATTTTTGCTAAATTGATAGTTAATTGAGGTTACTAATATATTACAAGTAAAGTTGAGGCGAGTTATGGTACAGTCCATTGATCGAGCGATAGGTATTATTAAGTTATTAAATTCTACAAATGAAAAAGAGTATTGGGCTATCTCTGATATAGCTGATAGAACACATCTCCCGGTTAGTACAGTACATAGGTTACTTAACTCTCTAATGGAGCACGGATTAGTTACACAAATTTCAGAAACAAAACAGTACACAACTGGACCAATGTGGATGGAAATAGGATTACGTCAATTAGAGAAGATAGACTACAGATCTGTTGCAAGAGAAGTGATGAAGCGTTTGGCTGCTGAAGTTGAAGAAAGTGTTTATTTGAATATTCCAAATGGAACACATTCTATTATTATTGAAAGAATAGATAGTCCTTTAAAAATTCGAGTTATCGATAACTTAGGGGAACAGATTCCTCTTTCGATTGGCGCCGCAAATAAAACGATGCTTGCTAATATGAAAACGAATGAAATGGAACACATTGTAGAACATTTACTTTCTTCTTTACCAGAACAAAAGCAAGTTCTTTTTAATCAACTAAAGCAGATAAGAAATGAAGGATATGCTGTGAGTTATAGTGAAAAAACAGAAGGGACAGCTTCAGTAGCTGCACCAATTATAGGATTTAATCATAAAGTAGTAGGAGCATTAAGTATTGGGTTAATTAGTCATCGCATTAATAATGATCGACTATCATTTCTTATTAGTAAGGTAAAACAAGCGGCTAGTGAAATATCAATAAAAATCGGCAGAACATCAGAATAATAATTTTGATAGCCTGTCGTCATTTTTTACTCATATAGCGGAAATGGATTTCATAATGTGGAAAACAGGGGGGTTATATGTCAAAATGGCAATCAAAAGAACAATTGGTTCAATTATTAAGCAATCTTGTTGAAATTCCTAGTATTACTGGCTCGGAAGCTGAAGTTATATTGCCTGATTTTGTTGTAGAACAATTATCTGACTTACACTATTTCAAACAAAACTCGCATCATTTGCAAAAAAATCCGACTGGGGATGGACGATATTTTGTTACGGCTCTAGTAAAGAAAAATAATAGTACAAAAAATACAGTAATTCTTGTTAGTCATTTTGATGTTGTAGATGTACAAGATTATGGAGTGTGGAAAGCAGATGCATTTAACCCTAAAAAATTAACATCTATGTTTTATTCTCACAAAGATGAATTACCAGATCATGTACGTGAAGATATAGCACAAGGGGATTGGTTATTTGGTAGAGGAACAATGGATATGAAATGTGGTCTAGCTTTGCAAATGGCGATGGTTGAGCAAGCTTGTGAAGGAAGATTTGATGGAAATGTCCTTTTATTGACTGTTCCAGATGAAGAAGTGAACTCTGTAGGGATGAGGGCTGCTGTTCCAAGATTATTAGATTTAGCAAAAGAACATAACTTAGAATATAAAACAGTCCTAAATTCAGAACCTATGTTTTCTCGATATCCAGGTGATCAAAATAAGTATATTTACACTGGCTCTATTGGTAAGGTGTTGCCTGGTTTTCTTTGCTATGGAAAAGAAACACATGTAGGTGAACCTTTTGCAGGATTAAATGCAAATTATATGGCTTCATTATTAACAGCTGAATTAGAATTGAATACGGAACTTTGTGATATTGTAGAAGGAGAAGCGTGTCCCCCGCCCACTAATTTATTTCAGAGGGACTTGAAGGAGGATTATTCTGTACAAATTCCTCATCGTGCAGTTACATTATTTAATTTGTTTTTACTAGAAAAAACGATGATGGATGTAATTGCATTGTTACATCAAAAGGTAACGAAAGTAGCAGAGAAAATTGAAGAGTCGTATGAGAAGCAAGCATATCGTTTTTCTAAGTATAATCCGTTCATACCGCCTAATCTTAAAGTAAATGTATTAACGTATGAAGAACTTATCGCTTATGCAATTAAACAACATGGGCAAGAAAAAATAGATAGTATTCAATCTACTGTTATAAAAAATAGAGAAGATAAAGATGATCGTGAGGTAACAATTGATTTGGTTGATAAATTAGCTATTTTATGTAAAGAAAAGGCACCACTGATTGTACTTTTCTTTGCCCCACCATACTACCCAGCTGTGAGCTCACACCACAATTCTTTGATTAAAGAAGTAGTTGGAGAAATGGAAAGGTATGCTCACTACAGTCATGGAATTACTTTTAAAAATCAAAATTATTTTGGCGGAATTTCAGATTTAAGCTATGTGGGCTTACAGTACCCAGTTGATTCAATGAGCTCACTTGTTGAAAATATGCCATTATGGAATAAAGGTTATTCAATTCCGCTTCAGGAATTAGAAAAATTTGATGTTCCAGTATTAAATATGGGACCAGTAGGAAGAGATGCACACCAATGGACAGAGCGCTTAGACATAAATTACGCATTTGAAACGTTACTGGATATGTTACCAATATGTATTGAAAAATTACTAGTTCCTAATAAAATTGCACAGTTATAGTTATGTCTGTATAAGAAAGAAAGAAATTTAAATCGAGATTTCAATTAAAATTAAGAAAAGGATAGAAACTGTAGCGCTATACTACAGTTTCTATCCTTTTTCTTGTAATAATTTATTTTTATCTCACTATTTGTGGGCGGTAAGTCCTCACTTTATCCAAAGCCCGACTAATTGGGATAAATAAAATAAAAGAATCGTGTGGTTTATTGTAACCAAGATAAGCAAAGTGGCACAATGACTAAACTTGCCCCAGCTGTTAGAAGCATGGATAAACTTGCAATTGTACCTTCAACTGGTCCGATTTCAAATGCTTTTGAAGTACCAGTTCCGTTTGCGCTAGTACCTAGCATAATACCTTTCGCAATGGATGTTTTAATGCGGCATATGCGAATAAGAGAAGGACCTAACAGTGCTCCCGTTAGTGCTGTAAGTACAACGAATACAGCTGTTAATTGTGACATACCGCCAATCATTTCTGAGATCGCCATTGCAATCGGTGTTGTGACAATGTGCGGTGCTAAGCTTTGTTCCAGTGATGAATCAATATGAAAAGCATCTGCCAGAAGAGCCGAAGTAATAACAGATAATAATGAACCAACAATGACGTTAATTAAAATTGCACTTGCATGTTTTTTTAATAAATCAAAATATTTATAGATTGGCCATGCAAAAGCTACCGTTGCTGGTTTTAATAGTTCAGTTAACCATTGACCGCCAGAATTGTATGTTTCATAAGATGTATCGAGTCCAAGTAATAACGCAATTAAAACAATTGGACAAACGAGAAGTGGTGAAAGTATACTCCAATTCCAGCACCAATAAAGTTTCTTAGAAATCCAATATGTTAATAGTGTTAATAGTAAACAAAAAAAGCCGATCATTATGCTGATCCTTTCCGCTTTAATAGCATTTCTGTTAAGATTCCAGTGACGAGTGTTACACAAAGGGTACTAATCATGATAATCAAAATGAGATCGATACCATATTGTGATAATGTATCTTTGTAGCGGATAACAGCCACGGCAGAAGGAATAAAAAATAATATAAGTTCTTTTAATAAAAAGTCTGCTCCATCTTGAATCCATTCTTTTTTCACCAAGTTAAATTTTAATGATATTAACAATAAGAAAATGCCGATAATACTTCCTGGAATTGGGAGGTGTGCCTGCTTTGCGATCCATTCACCTGTCCAAGCGAAACAAAATAAGAGTAAGGTTTGTCCGCTTAATTTCCACCATTTCATACAGTAACACCTCTTTCGTTTTTTACATAAAAATTGTAAAAAAAATTAACAATTTCTACTATAAATCCTTTCGAAATATTTGTCTAATATATAAATTATATGTTATTAATTTATTATACATATTAATCGAAAAGAGGATCCAAAATGGAATTACGGCATTTGCAATATTTTGTTGTTGTGGCAGAAGAGTTACATTTTGGGCGGGCAGCTGCTCGCTTGCAAATGACACAGCCACCGCTAAGTCAACAAATTCAGCAATTAGAGAAAGAGATGGGGGTTACATTATTTTCAAGAACGAAGCGGAAAGTTGAGCTGACAGAAGCAGGAGAAATGTTTTTAAAAGAAGTGAAAAAAGCATTTGATCAAATTGAGAAGGCGGTAGAAGTTGCACAAAGTGCACAAAGGGGAGAGGTTGGATCACTTTCAATTGGGTTTGTAGGGGCAGCTATATATGATATTTTACCGTCTATTGTTAGGGAGTATCGAGAGAAGTTCCCGAGAGTATCTGTTGCACTGCATGAATTATCGACACCAGATCAGGTTCATGCGCTTCATGATAATCGAATTGATGTTGGATTTTTACGTCCACCAATTAATACGCAATTACTAGAATTAGAACCCATTCAAAAGCTTTCGTGTACATTATGTTTACCAAAAGCGCATCCACTAGCAGAGAAAGAAGAAATTCATATTGAAGATTTACAAGATGAGCCATTTGTGTTCATAACTAGACCGGTTTGGCCTGCATTATACGATACGATTTTATCCTTATGTAGGAACGCTGGATTCAGCCCACACATTGTACAGGAAGCAACAGAGTACCAAACTGTTATGGGGCTTGTAGCAGCGGGAATTGGATTAACAGTGATTCCGGTTTCTGCGAATAAGTTGTATAAAACAGAAGTTGTATATAAGGCTATATATGATTCTAATTTTGTAGCAGAGATGTCGGTTGCATATCGGAAGTCAAATAGTAATCCTGAGTTGCTAGAGTTTTTAAAAATTGCAAGGGAGAAAAAGCGAATAGAAGTGGAGAATGATAAGTAAGGTGGCACAAATGTGTTAAAAGAGGAGATACTATTATGGTGTATCTCCTTTTTTATTTCAATACTGAATAGGTAGACATGTTCATTTTCTAGAATTAATTGTTGGCGTGAGCTTTCATCATCCATAGAGAGTGAAAATATATGATTTTTATTTGTTTTTATCCAAGCAGTAAGAACTGTTCTTGTATTATATTTTATTTTTATGGGGCTACTAATTTCTTTAAATGCAGACATTAGGTAAGCTATTTTCAGAAGCGGTCATTTCTGCGACTTAAGACCTAGTAAATATTCCGATTATAGTTCGATGTTTAAAAGGTCATATTTTTATACACTAGTAATATAGAAGATTGGACGTTATGAAGTAAGGTGGGGGAATCAATTATGTCTTTATTTCGGTTAGCAAGGAAAAATATACAGAACTACGCTGCCCAAAGATTAAAACAATTTATATGGATAGCAATGAGTACCATGCTATATTTTTTTATTATATCTGTCCGATCTAATGAAGCGGTAATAGAAAAAATACAACATAGACCGTTTTTGCTAGCTACGTTATATTATGGGGAAGTACTGTTGTTTTTTGTATGCACTGCTGTTACATACCAAATGACAAAAAGATTCTTAAAAAATAGGAAACAGGAACTACTGTTGTATGAAATTGCTGGTATGAAAAAAAGAACGATTTTTTGCTTGTTATCTCAGGAGCAGGTTTTGATTTATGGAGGAGCGATTCTTTTTGGTTTAATTCACGGAATGTTATTTTTGAAGTTATTTACAGTGATTTTTATAAAGCTAACAGGAGTTCATGGAATAAATAGCATACCTATTACATCATACGCATTATTGGTAGTAACGATGCTAGTGAGTATTATAATCTTATTATCCATATGGCAATGTTATAAGTTTATTCGGAAATTTCCATGTGAACAAGTATATAAAATGGAGAGAAAGGCATGAGATATCATGTCTTTTTCGTCGTTTTACAGCAGAAAATAATCATGATACAGTGTAAGGAACTGAAAAAAGTGTTAGAGAGAAAGGTTGTATAGGATGGTAAATAAACAATCTATAGTGAGAGTAGAACAACTAACAAAGCGAATCGGCTCAAAGACATTAGTAGAAAATATAAGCTTTGAAGTAAAGAAGGGAGAAGTTGTTGGTTTATTAGGACCAAACGGTGCCGGAAAAACAACATTGATGCGAATGATGGTCGGTATGATAAGTATGACTGAAGGAGAAGTATGGATTGACGGACAATCTGTAAAACAAGAGTTTGAAGGTACAGCTATGAAAATCGGTGCCGTAATTGAAAATCCGGAATTTTATCCTTTTTTAAGTGGGTATGAAAACTTAACATATTTTGGACGTATGCATGGTAATGTTACTGAAGAGCGTATTGACGAGGTAGTCCAATTATTAGGTATGGGACAGGTTATTAATCGTAAAGTAAAAGCGTATTCGCTTGGTATGAGACAGCGTTTAGGAATTGCGCAAGCACTCGTACATAATCCAGATGTACTCATTTTAGATGAACCGACCAATGGACTGGATCCAAGTGGGATTCACGAAATGCGTATGTATATAAAGAAAATTGCTCATGAACAAGGGAAAGCTGTCCTTGTTTCAAGTCATTTATTATCTGAAGTTGAATTGATGTGTGATCGAGTTATTATTATTCAGCACGGAGAATATGTGGCAACCCAAAATATTCAGCGTAATGAAAACGAAGAGATGGATATGATACATATACGCGTGGACGATGTGAAGCAAGCGGCTGAACTTTTAAAACATGATGTCACGATTCAAGATAATGAATTGATTATGATTGTGAAAAATGAAGAAATTCCAGATGTGATTCGTACATTAACAGAACAAGGTATTCGTATTTATCGTGTTTATGAAGAAAGAAAAACGCTGGAAGAGAAGTTTTTAGAATTAACAGGGGGAAAGGATATTGTTTAATTTAGTTTACAATGAAATATATAAAATTTTTAAACGGAAGCGAACGATTATTCCATTTGCCATTATTACAATTCTAGTTATAGGTTTGGGATGGGTGTCAGTTAAATATTTTCCATCTTCATCGGGAGATTGGAAAATAGATTATACAGAAAGAACGGCAGAAATTGAAAAAAAACTTGGGAGTACAAAACAGGATATTTTGAATCAAAAATCAGGAGATGAGCTTGTTAAAGAGTATCAGTTGAAAATGAAGCATTTAGATACGAATACTCCACCAGCAGGCGATTCACCTTTAACTTTTATGAGGGACACAGGTTTAATTGTGTTTCCAATTTTATTACCATTTATTCTTGTATATGCAAGTACAATTTTTGCGAATGAGTACAATTGGGGAACTTATAAATTTTTAATGATTCGCCCGGCAAGTCGATTTAAAATTTTAACAGCGAAGTATATTGCAATTGTTATTTTCTCTGCATTATTATTTATATTTAATATGGTTTTCTCACTTTTATGCGGGTTTATTATTTATAAATTTCAACAACCTGCATGGGTGGAATTTATCATGCAAAATGGTAATATCGTTCAGCAAAATATATTTGTTGATGTGAGTAAGTATTATGTATTAGAATGGTTGCCAACTCTTGTGTATGCAGCATTTGCTTTTATGATTTCTGTTCTAACGAGATCGAGTGGGGGAGCAATTGGTATTTCCTTATTCGTGGCGTTATCTGGTGGAATTATTTTAATACCAGCGTCTAGGTACGAATGGATGAAGTTTTTATTACCAGCTAATACAGATTTATATGGAATCTTAAAGGGTGGTAGTTTCATTCAAGGTGTAACATTATCATTTGCGTCTTGTATGCTTCTAATTTACTTACTTGTATTTTTAGGTATTTCTTATACTGTATTTTTAAAGCGCGATTTAACGTAATAACAGATGAAAAAGCCGTTAAGAAGAATAATCTTAACGGTTTTTCTCTATCTTAATTTGTTAATGGTAACAAATTTTTACATTAAAATATTGTATCTTTTACACTACATGATCGTTATTTACAAGAAATTCATAAATGTAAGATATACTAAAACATGTAAACACAAATACATACAAAATTCGTGTAGAGGCCATAGTATAACGCAGCGGAGAATGATTTAAAATCGCTATTGTTACTTATGGTCTTTTTGTATGAAAAGGGGGAGAGAAAGTTGAGAAGTGTGGGGAAAAAATTTCTTACTATTGTATCATTATGTATTTTGTTTTTGGTAACAGCCTGCTCCAATTCAAATGTTTCTGGGAAAGAGCAATCAAAAGTTAAGGAGAACAGTGAAAAAATGAGCAGTGGAAAGACAGAGATTGTATTTTGGCATGCAATGGGTGGAAAAACAAAAGAAGTTTTAGAACAAATTGTTCAAAAGTATAATCAATCTCAAGATAAGGTTGAAGTAAGAGCGTTGTTCCAAGGTACATATGATGAATCGTTTATTAAGTACAAGAATATTGCAGGCACAAAGGATGCACCAGATGTTATTCAAGTTTTTGATGGTGGAACGAAATATATGATTGATAGCGGGAAAATTGAACCGGTTCAAAAGTTCATCGATCAAGATAAGTATGATGTGTCTCAATGGGAACCAAATATTCGCAGTTATTATACAGTAGATAAAAAGCAATATTCGATGCCTTTTAACTCTTCTACACCTGTTATGGTATATAACAAAGATGCATTTAAGGAAGTGGGATTAGATCCAGACCAAGCCCCAAAGACATTTAAAGAAATAGAGGAAGCAGGGAAGAAATTAACGAAAAAAGAAGGGAATCAAGTAAAGCGTTACGGGTTTACTTATTTATTAGATACTTGGTTTTTTGAAGAAATGTTAGCGGTTCAAGGCGGAACGTATGTAAATAATGATAATGGTCGTGCTAAAGCAGCAACGAAAGCAACTTTTAATGGGAAAGAGGGGCAAAGAATTTTAGAGTTTGTCAATAATCTTAATAAAGAAGGTATTAATGGTAACTACGGTTCGGATTGGGATAATACGCGTGCTGCCTTTTTAGCGGGGAAAACAGCAATGTACCTAGATTCTTCAGCTGGTGTGAAGGATATAATTAACAGCGCACCGTTTCAAGTTGGGGTAGCGTATCTACCTTATCCTGAAGATGTTCAAAGGGAAGGTGTTATTATTGGCGGCGCATCATTATGGATGGCCAAAGATATTGGGAAAGAGAAACAAAAAGCGGTTTGGGAGTTTATGAAGTATATGACTACACCATCTATACAAGCAGAATGGCATGTAAACACAGGATACTTCGCGGTAAATCCAAAGGCGTATGAGGAGGAGTTAGTTAAAAAAGAATATGAGAAATATCCACAATTACAAGTAACGGTGAATCAACTTCATGATTCGAAAGTATCACCTGCAACACAGGGCGCGTTAATTACAGTATTTCCAGAATCGCGTCAAAAAGTACAAAAGGCAATGGAAAGTATTATAGAAGGAACAGATGTAAAACAAGCATTAGATCAAGCAGCTAAAGAAACAGACCGCGCTTTAGAAATTGCGAATCGGGCTAAAAAATAATAGGAAATACTAAAAAAAGAGGTTTCTCAAATGAGAAGCCTCTTTTCTTTTATGCAGCAACTTTCTTATGTGTATGATGTTTTCGATATCGTCCGCGCATCGCAAATGCAATTTGTGGAATTGCAATACCAACCAAGATAAGTGATACACCAAGCCATTGAGAAGAGAGTACCGCTTCTTTTAGAACAAATACAGACATAATTGTTGTAACAGGTAGTTCAGCTGCACCAAGAATAGTTGCTAATCCAGAACCGATTTTTGGAATGCCGATTGTGAAGGCGATGGATGGAATGACAATACTAAACGTTCCGAGTCCTAAACCATATTTCCAAAGTCCTTGTGAAATAGCCCCGTTAAAAATAAATGTTGGTGGGAATACTATCATTACTAAAGTTAAAGCACCAGCCATTAAGAGAACGCCTCGTGGTAATGATGGTACTTCGACAGCAACTCTACCACTTACAAAAATGTAGGTTGCAAATGTAACAGCAGATAGTAAACCTAATATGATTCCAGTTGTATCGAAATCGCCTGCTGATTTTTCTAATAATCCGCTCGATAAGAATGTACCAGCAAGTAAAAAGAGAACAGAAATAACTTTTTCTCTTGATGGTAATGTTTTTGTTGCCACAGCTTCAATGATAATACCAACCCAAACGAATTGGAATAACAGTATAATGGCAATAGATGCCGGCACAGTTTTCAGTGAAGCGTAATAAAAAATTCCTGTGAAACTTGCAGAGGTTCCAGCGACAAATAAAATAAGCATTTGTTTCAGTGGAACGCGGTGCCTAGAAAATAGGAGTGTAATTCCAAGCAAAATAAACCAACCGAACAAATATTGACTACCAATTACTTCTCCAAGTGAAAAACCTTCTGCGTATGCAAGTTTAACAAAGATAGCTAAAATTCCATAGCTACATGCTCCTAATAAAACTAAAAGAGAATAACGAAGCATGAAAATCCCTCCCATCCTATATATTTAATTGTTCTAAAACGGACATATATAACTAGATGGAAGTATACAAAATTAAAAATGAAGGGTCAAATGAAAGAAAAGTGTGGCATTTTATAGAATAATAATAAAAATATGATATTTATGCATAATCTTGAAATTTATAATTATAGAAGTATTGTAAGGTAAGGAATGGGCTGTATAAAGTTATCATTTGAAAAAAATATTTTTTTATAGGGAATGTCTTGTATACAGAGGTATCGTAGACGAATCATTTGTTGTTTGGAAGAAGCTTTGATATGTTAATGAATAACAGAATACATTTATAATAGAAGAAAAATGAAAACGCTTTAGAAAAATAGCGGTGTACAGCTATTTTTTCTTATTAAAACGTTGTAAATAGTGAATTCATGAATTGTACATAGTATTTTCTTTCATTTTTGCTACAATATTGTAGAAGAGAGGAGTGAAACGATGCAAGATATTAATATTTTTTTAGCGTTTGGTGCGGGATTCTTATCATTTATTTCCCCTTGTTGCTTGCCACTTTATCCAGCATTTTTATCTTACATAACGGGAATGTCGGTTTCTGAATTAAAAGAAGAAAATGCGATGCTCCGTAAAAGAAGTATGATACATACGGCGTTTTTCTTATTTGGATTTTCTATTGTTTTTATCGCAATTGGTTTTGGTACAAGTTTTATTGGATCATTTTTTCAAGATTATAAAGATTTAATTAGACAGTTAGGGGCACTATTCATTATTGTATTCGGACTTGTAATTGTGGGGGTATTTAAACCAAAGTTTTTAATGCAAGATCGAAAATTTACATTTAAAAGTCGTCCTAGTGGTTATATTGGATCTATTTTAATTGGATTGGCATTTGCTGCTGGTTGGACACCTTGTACAGGACCAATTTTAGTAGCTGTAATTGGACTGGCTAGTACGAATCCAGAATCAGCAATGCTATATATGATTGCTTACATACTTGGTTTTGCAATACCGTTCTTTATACTTTCATTTTTTATTACGAAAATGTCTTGGATTAAACGACATAGTGGAACGTTTGTGAAAGTAGGCGGATATATCATGATTGTTATGGGTATATTTTTATACTTTAATTGGATGACAAAAATTATTGCGTATTTCTCAAGTTTATTTGGTGGTTTCACCGGTTTTTAGTATTATCCTGTGAAAATGTTGGAAATACTAGTAGAAAAGCATATAATGAAACTAGATTTTCATATTGCCACAAAAAAGGATGAGAAAGTATGAACATAGTTCTTTTGTCGAGTATTGTTGCTGTTTGTATGGCTGTTGGTGCGATGTTCATTCGTTTAAAAGCAGCGAAGAAACCTGCAACATTGAAAAAAATCATTCTCCCACCATTTTTCATGAGTACGGGGGCACTGATGTACATTTTTCCGGAATTTCGCCTGACACCAGCGGAAATGTTAGAAGCGATCGGTGTAGGTTTGTTTTTCTCAATATTTCTTATTAAAACATCTAAATTTGAAGTGCGTGGACAAGAGATTTACTTGAAACGTTCAAAAGCTTTCGTATTTATTTTAATCGGTTTGCTTGTGGTGCGTATTGTCTTTAAAACATATTTAAGTCAATCGCTTGATTTAGGGCAACTAAGTGGTATGTTCTTCTTACTTGCTTTTGCAATGATTGTATCATGGAGAATTGCTATGTATCGTTCATTTACAAAAGTGCAAAAGGAAATGGAAAAGGAAGATGGTTTTTATAATGAGAAAGATATGAAGTTAACGTAAAAAACCTCAAGATTCCTTGAGGTTTTTTTATTTGGCTAACAGTGATTGATAACGAGAGTAATCAATTTGCTTTTCTTGTAATTTTTTAATGAGAAATTTATGATCTCGTTTTGGAGTTGCTACAATATATCCTTTAATGATTAAATCTTCAGTTATTTTTGAAGCTTTTTCTTGTAATGCAAGTTCTCCAATTTTACCAGCAATTTTTGACCTGGCAACATCACGAAATAGCTCAGGAACAGGACTTACAAGTTCTTCTAACAATTGTTTTTGCTCATCATCCCATAAGTGCCTTGTTTGATCAATATAACGCTCTTCCCAATCTAAAATAGACATGCCATCTTCTTTTGGTAATCGTTTTAAGAATTTTCGGAACATGAAATATCCACCAATAGACATAAGTCCTAGTAAAATAACGGTCCAAATCACAATAAACCAACTAAACCATCCTTCAAGCAAGTATATACCCCCTTTGCGATAGCAGTTTTCCTTTTACTAGTATTATAAGCAGTGAGATTGATAGAAAGCAAGAACGCTTGGCCGTTTTGACCAAGCGTTCTGAATTAAACAAAGTATAGTTGTTCGACACGTAATATATCATTATCATCTTCTAAATATTCAATAATGAGTGTTCCAACTTTACGATCTTTATCATCAGTGGTGAAAATAGAGTAAGAAGTAAAACGTTTTGTTGATAGGCCGCTAATATGTGTAGGAAGAGAAATGTAGTCGTTATCGCGGAAAAACTCCATGAGTTCAACATCTTCAAATTGTTTTCGATCTACTGCTTGATTTGTGTAGCGACGTTGTAGTTGTTTTAAAGATTCGTTCCAAGAAATTACTTTTGTATCGTATACCATTTGTTCTATCTCCTTACTATATGTAATCATTAAGAACATATGTTCTATTGTAGTATACCCTGTTTTTAATGAAAGGGAAAGCAAAAAATAATGTAAGCTTGGAAATCCAAGCTTACACAAAAGGCGTCCATAATCGTCTCTATTTTTTATTATAAGCTAGATAGAAATAGGAAACAAGGTAGGAAGTATTTTGTTGATAGTTTATAAAATTCCGTTTATTGTAAAAAAGAGGTTTATTTTAGTGGAAAAGGATGGGAAAAATGACGTATATAATTTCACTTCAAGGACCAATGGCAGGCGGAAAAACAACGTTAGCAAGAAGATTAGAGCAAAGAGGTTTTCAAGTAATATATGAAAATCCTTATGAAATTGTAGAAAAAAGAAAAAGATTAAATTTGGATATTTACACAAAAGAGGGATTTATTACAAATCAAAAAATGTTTATTGAAGCGAAGATTAAACAGGTTCAAAGTGTCACGGGAGATATTGTGATATTTGATCGGGGCCCAGAAGATGTTGAATTTTATACAATACATTTTCCAAAATTGATAGGAATGGATTGGGATATTGAAAAGGAATTAAAAGATGAATTACATAAATTAAGGAAATGTCGTTCAGATGCGATTTGTTATTTGGATGTTTCTAAAAAGATATTGCAGGAGAGAAAAGAGAATGATACGTCGAGAAGACGAAGTTCATTTGAAGAGCAGTTAGAATTGGTAGAAGTGGAAAGGGAGTGGTATAAACAATTTTCGGTTACATATGTGAATACTGATGAAGTGACAGTAGAGGAAACAGAGGTGTATTTTATGAAATGGGTGAGGGAGAAGAGAACATGAAGAAAATACTTTTATTTGTATATCCGACATTTGCAGAATTCGAGGTTACCGTGGCTACAGCGTTATTGAAAGACGACTATAAAATTGAAACAGTAGGAGTAACAAAAAATATCATCACAAGTGAAACAGGATTGCAAGTGCAACCGCATTTGGAATTAACTGAAGTTCATGTGGATGATTATGAAGGGATGATTATTCCTGGTGGGGATGTCAAACATATTAAAGATGCTAAAGAGCTGTTTTCTATCGTGCGTCAATTCTATAAAAAAGAAAAATTAGTTGCAGCTATTTGTGCTGGACCATTTGTATTGGCAACAGCTGGTGTATTAAAAGATATTCCTTATACAGTTACGTTGGATTATAGTAAAATAGATTGTTTTCCTATAGGGACTTTTATTTATAAAAATGTTGTTAGTTATAAAAATATTATAACAGCACAAGGGCATGGTTTTGTCGAATTTGGAGTTGCAATAGCTGAGTATTTTGGGATAATGAATGAGCATAAAGGGAATGTATATCGAGGTAAAGGCAATATACTAATGGAAAAGCTTTTGGAACAAACAGTTGAAGAGTGAAAGTGCATGTAAAGGGGATAAAAAGCTAGCAAATTGCTAGCTTTTTATATGGAGGAAGAATAGGCTTGTTTCATTAGTACAAGTAAATTCTCAGTGATTTTTTGACATAGCGCCCCGTGTTTTCTATCGATATATTGATAGTGTGCATCAAACCATTTTTCATTTGGATAACGCCAGACAGGATAAGGTTTTCGTTCTTCTGGTTCACGGAATGACCATCAAGCTAATTTTTTCTAATGCCCTAAGAATGAGAGTTTTATATAACTTTCAATTTTAGTATTTTGGGTGCTTGTATATAACTGTCACGCGATTTATAAATATATGTTACGAAACCGCATATACCTTTATAATGATGAAGAGGTATCAAGATTGTTGAGTTATGATACTAAAAAAGCCGATCTCCTATTGGAAATCGACTTTAAAGCTTTTCTTCAAGAAAAGCACCTGTTTAGCTTAATAACTAAGACTTTATTGCATCTATAATTAACGACGGAAAAACAAGTGTATCCCCTTGATTTCGTGGATCATATTTTTTTGAACGAAAAATAACCCCATCGGCTCCATCCCACTCATTGTAATGAAAATGCCCCTCTTCATCACAATATTCAAGTAATTCCACTTCGAATCCAACAGTTTCAAATATTTTCCTTAAAGTTTCATAATTATGAACTATTTTATGACTAGCTGCGAGGTGGTCTTTAGGTCCAGGTCCTCCAACTTGTACAGCCTCTTGGTATTCTTCATCTGGGAAAAATGCATCAGGAACGGCGCATCGAATATAACCACCATGTTTTAAAAATTCATAACATACTTTCGCCGCTTCTATGCCTTCTTCATATGATAAATGTTCCCATACATGCTCCGCTAAAATTACCGCTAAAGAATTAGGATCAAACTTTTTTGTCCAATCTTCCCTTTTTAATAAATTCAATTCCTCTTCATTTGTATGTAGCCAGCCTGGATTATTATTATATTCCCCTGCACCAATTACTACCTTAATTTCCTTTTGTTTTATAGCCAACAGTTTCACCTCTTGTATTTTTGTTTATTGTTATATTTGTAATATATAATTCTCCTCTTGGGGTATCGCCATATCAACATCAACCTAAGATAAATTTAAAGAGCTTATTATAAAGTAGATTCAAATTCATTTTGTACATCTATAAATAGCTAGTGTTTTTGGATCATGCCATACTCCGCCATGAAGAGATAATTCATTTTCTATTTCCATGGTCAGCCATCCTTTCATTTCTGAATGAAGATGAATGTCATCAGGTATGTTTAAAGATGGAAACATACTAGAGATATAGTTAACGATAGGTGTAGCATGATGAAATAGAAGTGCATTATGAATAACTGTTTCCTCCACAGTTTGAAAAACAGATTGTAATAATTGTTTTCCGTTTTCTAAACAAAATGGAGAAGCTGATGGTGCTTTTTCGGGTAAATCGAATGCGACTAACATTTTGTTACACATCTCATCTATACGGGGTAATGAGATTTTGGAATTTGTTGTGGCTAGGAACCTGCCTTCAGGAAAAATTACTTTATGAAATCCTTGAATTGTTTTTTCAACATCTGTCATGTGATACAGCATATGTCTTGCGATGATCCAATCATAAGAATCAGCTGGGAAAGGAAGTTTGGTAGCATCTCCAAGTTCCCATTCAATATTTACATGTTGCTGCGCTCCATTTATAGCGGCTTCTCGCAGCATAGTTATAGATTGATCCAAACCAGTGAGATGCCCCTTATGACCGTTTTTTTGTAGCAGTGCAAGGAACTTTCCATTAGCGCATCCAACTTCTAATATCTTTTCCGTTCCTTGTAATTGTAGATGACCTATTACAATTTCATCTAAGTCTACTCGTTTTTCCTCATATTTTTTATGAGTATCGATCCGTGTTTGCAGATGGTTACTTACAGCGTATTGCCTTTTTATATCATTCAATTTTTCTGATTCCACCTTTACACAAAATTGCTGAATAGCATGTGTTAAAATATCTGTTTTATTTAGACATTCATAATGAAGTGCTGCTTCAAATCTTTCTAGTAATCTTTCGTCAATTCGAAAGTGAATATCTTTTCTCTTAACCAATTCGGGTCCCCCTTGCAGCTGTTAGTGAAACTATAGCATGGCTAGAAATTTTCTGTAAATAAATTGTGTACACAATTGAACAGAGTATTGAAAAAATTCATTTAAATAATTATTTAAACTATTGACGATTTAACCGTTTTCATATATTCTTAAATTAAGTAATATTCAAATAATTCACGAGAAATGAGAGAGTCACATGCTTCTTCAAGGAACACATCGAATTGGTCGTATGGCTATGTTGTTGGCACTTGCGGATGAGAATGAAAGCCCTGTATTATCGACTCCGAAAGGTTGGAAATATTGTACTGGGAAAGTCGGTTCTATGAATTCGCAAAAAGTTGTCGCAGCAATGGAAACAGCGGCTAAGAGCAACCAAGTTATTGAAACAGACGTTTACAGAGAAACGCATGCACTTTATCATGCAATCATGGAAGCGTTGTACGGGGTAACGAGAGGTCAAATTCAGTTAGCAGACGTTCTTCGTACAGTAGGTCTTCGGTTTGCAATCGTGCGCGGCACACCATACGACGGAAAAAAAGAAGGCGAATGGCTTGCTGTTGCACTTTATGGAACGATAGGTGCGCCTGTAAAAGGATCTGAGCATGAGGCGATTGGTTTAGGAATTAATCACATATGATTTGCCCATAGTCTATTAGTTAGAAGGGGGCCTTGCTTTTTAGGACAGAAGTCTGTCTTGAAAAGGTAAGGTCCCCTTTTGCTCTTTTTAAGGAGGAAAAAGGATGATTACATTAACAGGACATTCATTGACAGTAGAAGAAATGAAGCGCTTGCTGCTTGAAGGAGAAGGAGTAACACCTTGTCCAAATAGCATGCAAAAAGTAGCGGAGTGCCGCGAAGTTGTTGAAAAAATTGTAGAAGGGGGAAAAGTTGTTTACGGTATTACAACTGGGTTTGGAAAATTTAGTGATGTATTTATTCAAAAAGATGATGTAAAAGCACTTCAACATAACTTAATTCAATCACATGCATGTGGAGTTGGCGATCCATTCCCTGAAGAAGTGTCACGCGGAATGTTGATTTTACGAGCTAATACGATGTTAAAAGGGGTATCGGGTGTTCGCCCTCTTGTTGTGAATATGTTGCTAGAGTTTGTAAACCGTAAAATTCATCCGGTTATCCCGCAGCAAGGATCACTTGGAGCGAGCGGTGATTTAGCGCCACTATCTCATCTTGCTCTTGTTCTATTAGGGGAAGGAGAAGTGTTCTATAAGGGGAAACGCGTTCATGCAATGGTAGCTCTTACAGAAGAAGGTTTAGAGCCAATTGAATTAGAAGCGAAAGAAGGGCTTGCATTAATCAATGGTACGCAAGCAATGACAGCACAAGGAATTCTTTCTTATATAGAAGCTGAGGCGATTGCTTATCAATCAGAATTAATTGCTTCCATGACAATTGAAGGATTGCGTGGCATTATCGATGCATTTGATGAAAATGTGCATAAAGCACGTGGCTATAAAGAACAAGTGGAAGTTGCGAAGCGTTTTCGCGACGTACTTCATGACAGTAAACTAATAACAAAGCAAGGAGAACTGCGTGTACAAGATGCATACTCACTTCGCTGCATTCCGCAGGTGCACGGTGCTTCTTGGCAAGTTTTAAATTATGTGAAAGAAAAATTAGAAATTGAAATGAACGCAGCAACAGATAACCCACTGATTTTTGATGGTGGAGAAAAAGTAATTTCTGGCGGGAACTTCCATGGTCAGCCAATTGCATTTGCAATGGACTTTTTGAAGGTTGGAATGGCGGAACTGGCGAATATTTCTGAGCGCCGTATTGAGCGTCTTGTGAACCCACAATTAAATGATTTACCACCATTTTTAAGTCCAGAGCCAGGGCTTCAGTCTGGTGCAATGATTATGCAATACGCAGCAGCTTCACTTGTTTCAGAAAATAAAACGCTAGCTCATCCAGCGAGTGTGGACTCAATTCCATCATCAGCTAACCAAGAAGATCATGTAAGTATGGGAACAATTGCTTCACGTCATGCACATCAAATTATTCAAAACGTAAGACGTGTCCTTGCAATTGAAATGATCTGCGCAATGCAAGCTGCGGAATACCGTGGTACCCAAGAGATGAGTACAGTAACGAAAGCGTTTTATCACCAAGGACGTCAGCAAGTACCGTCAATTACAAATGATCGTGTTTTCTCAACAGATATTGAAAATCTTGCACATTGGTTAAAAACAAGTCGCTTTACATTAGAACGATTGGATGTAAATGCAACACTATAAAAAGGGAAAAGGGAGAGGTTAAAATGGAAAATGTAAAACAAACAATTCGTGCACCAAGAGGAACAGAACTACAAACTAAGGGTTGGGTTCAAGAGGCAGCTCTTCGTATGTTGATGAATAATTTAGATCCAGAAGTAGCTGAGAAACCAGAAGAGTTAGTTGTTTACGGTGGTATCGGTCGTGCAGCTCGTAACTGGGATAGCTATCATGCAATTGTGGATTCGTTAAAAACATTAGAAAGTGATGAAACATTACTTGTTCAATCTGGTAAACCAGTTGCTATTTTTAAATCGCATGAAGATGCACCACGCATTCTTTTAGCAAATTCGAACTTAGTACCGAAATGGGCAAATTGGGAGCACTTCCGTGAACTAGAACAAAAAGGTCTTATGATGTATGGACAAATGACAGCTGGCAGCTGGATTTATATTGGTACACAAGGGATTTTACAAGGAACATACGAAACGTTTGGAGAAGCAGCGCGCCAACACTTTGGCGGTTCACTAAAAGGCACGCTAACACTCACTGCTGGTTTAGGCGGTATGGGTGGAGCGCAACCTCTTGCTGTTACGATGAACGGTGGGGTAGTTATTGCGATTGATGTAGATAAGCGTAGCATCGATCGCCGTATTGAAAAAAGGTATTGTGATATGTACACAGAATCTTTAGAAGAGGCGCTGGCTGTTGCGAAAGAATATAAAGAAAAGAAAGAGCCAATTTCAATTGGACTATTAGGAAATGCTGCAGAAATTTTACCAGAACTTGTGAAACGTGATATTACACCAGACCTAGTGACAGATCAAACGTCTGCACATGATCCATTAAATGGATATGTTCCAGTGGGTTATTCATTAGAAGAAGCGGCAAAACTTCGTGAAGAAGATCCAGAACGCTACGTACAATTATCAAAAGAAAGCATGAAAAAACATGTAGAAGCAATGCTTGAAATGCAGAAAAAAGGTGCAATTACATTTGATTATGGTAATAACATTCGCCAAGTTGCTTTCGATGAAGGGTTAAAAAATGCATTTGATTTCCCAGGGTTCGTCCCAGCGTTTATTCGTCCATTATTCTGTGAAGGAAAAGGACCATTCCGCTGGGTAGCACTTTCTGGTGACCCAGAAGATATTTATAAAACAGATGAAGTTATTTTACGTGAGTTTGCGGATAACGAGCATTTATGTAACTGGATCCGTATGGCACGTCAGCAAGTTGAGTTCCAAGGACTTCCATCACGTATTTGTTGGCTTGGATACGGGGAACGTGCAAAATTTGGACGTATCATCAATGAAATGGTTGCAAATGGTGAATTATCCGCACCAATCGTGATCGGCCGTGATCATTTAGATTGCGGATCTGTAGCTTCACCAAATCGTGAAACAGAAGCGATGAAAGACGGCAGTGATGCAGTGGCAGACTGGCCAATTTTAAATGCATTAATTAACAGTGTTAACGGTGCAAGCTGGGTATCTGTACACCATGGTGGTGGCGTTGGTATGGGATATTCACTTCACGCTGGAATGGTTATTGTTGCAGATGGAACAGAAGCAGCAGCAAAACGCATTGAGCGCGTATTAACTTCTGATCCAGGTATGGGTGTTGTTCGTCACGTTGACGCAGGATATGACTTAGCTGTTGAAACAGCGAAAGAAAAAGGCGTTAACATTCCAATGATGAAATAAGGAGGAAGAAACATGCTGGACATTTTACTAACAAATATTGGCCAATTGCTAACAATGGATCAAGAAGATGGCTTGTTAAGACGGGAAGCGATGAACACGCTTCCTGTTATCGAAAATGGTGCAGTTGGTATTGAAGATGGTGTGATTACTTTCGTTGGAACAGCGGAAGAGGCAAAAGGTTTACAGGTAAAAGAAATCATCGATTGCGAAGGGAAAATGGTTTCTCCAGGGCTTGTTGATCCTCATACACACCTTGTATTCGGCGGATCTCGTGAAAATGAAATTGCTCTTAAGTTACAGGGAGTACCGTACTTAGAAATTTTAGAAAAGGGCGGCGGAATTCTTTCGACTGTGAATGCAACGAAGCAAGCATCGAAAGAAGAACTTGTGAAGAAGGCGAAATTCCATTTAGATCGTATGTTATCGTTCGGCGTTACAACAGTGGAGGCAAAGAGCGGGTATGGATTAGATGCTGAAACAGAGTGGAAGCAATTGGAGGCTGCGGCACAGTTGCAAAAAGAGCATCCAATTGATTTAGTATCAACATTTCTAGGAGCACATGCTGTTCCGAAAGAATACAAAGGAAGATCAAAAGAGTTTTTACAGTGGATGCTAGATTTATTACCAGAGATGAAAGAGAAGCAATTAGCGGAGTTCGTTGATATTTTCTGTGAAACAGGGGTATTCTCTGTGGAAGAATCGAAAGAGTTCTTATTAAAGGCGAAAGAACTTGGCTTTGATGTGAAGATTCATGCAGATGAAATTGATCCACTTGGCGGTGCGGAAGCGGCAGCTGAAATTGGTGCGGCATCAGCAGACCATTTAGTTGGAGCATCGGATAAAGGTATTGAAATGCTTGCTAATTCAAATACAGTTGCAACGTTACTTCCAGGAACAACTTTCTACTTAAATAAAGAAAGTTTTGCACGAGGACGTAAAATGATTGACGAAGGTGTAGCGGTTGCTTTAGCGACAGATTTCAACCCGGGTAGCTGCCCGACTGAAAACATCCAGCTTATTATGAGCATTGCAATGTTAAAACTGAAAATGACACCAGAAGAAGTTTGGAATGCTGTAACAGTTAACTCAGCATATGCGATTAATCGCGGAGATGTTGCTGGGAAAATTCGTGTCGGACGTAAGGCAGACCTAGTTTTATGGGATGCATATAATTATGCGTATGTACCGTATCATTATGGTGTGAGTCATGTAAATACAGTATGGAAGAATGGTAATCTTGCATATACAAGAGGTGACAAAGCGTGGAGCAAGGCCACTATTTAAAGAAGAATGCAAAGTTTATAGATCGTGAAGTAACGAAATGGAGCGATATGATTAAAGTGTGGGATGGAGAAGAAATCTTTGGAGCGGCTTTAATTGGTGCGCCGCTCTCTAAACCTTCTATTAGTCATTCAGGTGCATGTTTTGCACCGAAAACCATTCGTGCAATGCTAGATGCATATAGCACATATGCGATTACAGAAGAGCATGATATGAAGGAAAGCGTCTTGTATGATTGTGGTGATATTACCATGCATGTTACAGACATAAAAGAAAGTCACGCTCGTATTGCTAAGACGCTGAGTCATTTGACGAAAGTGAATCCACAAATGGTACCAATCGTTCTTGGAGGAGATCATTCTATTAGCTTTCCTAGTATAAGTGGTTTTGCAAGTAGTAAAGGGAAAATTGGTATTATTCAATTTGATGCGCATCATGATTTGCGTAATTTAGAAGATGGTGGTCCGTCTAATGGGACACCATTCCGTAGCTTGTTGGAAAATGATGTGATTACAGGGAAGCAGCTTGTTCAAATTGGTATTCGTAATTTCTCAAATGCTCGTACGTACCATGAGTATGCAAAAGAGCATGGTGTGACGGTGTATACAATGAAACATGTCCGTGAGAGAGCAATCAAGGATATCATTTCAGAAAGCATTGAAACCTTACGTAGACAAGGGGTTACAGCTATATATGTCTCTGTGGATATGGATGTACTAGATCAGGCATTTGCACCAGGATGTCCGGCAATCGGCCCAGGTGGGATGGATAGTACGACGTTACTTGATGCGATTACGGCACTTGGGCAAGAACCACTTGTCCAAGGTATGGATATTGTAGAAATCGATCCAACGCTCGATTTTCGTGATATGACAAGTCGTGTGGCTGCTCAGGTTATTATGAGTTTTCTGTTAGCAAGAGAAACAATTAGTAAGCAGGTTAGTATATAAGAAAAAAGAGGTCTCTTCTTATTTGAAGAGGCTTTTTTGTATGGCCCAATATACGAATATTGTGTGATAAGAGCGTATAAATTGACGTACTAGTTTGTGAGAAATTATGATGCGGTTATAGATAATTTCCATCGTTTCAATGAAATGTAAGTGGAATTTTTAATTAAGGGGGAAGAAAGATGCCAAATTCAAATAATAAAGTAGCCAGTATCTATGAAGGCACGAATATAAACAATTGGGGATCATTTCAAAACGTGGAAGAAACAAAGTTATTTGATCCGATTCAAATTGGAGCTTGGTCTCTTCGTAATCGTGTGGCAATGGCTCCGATGACGCGTTGTTTCGCAAATGATGAAACAGGAGTAGTCGGAGCTGATGTAGCCGAGTATTATCGAAAGCGTGCGGCAGATGGTGTTGGTCTCATTATTACAGAAGGAATAGTAATTAGTCCAAGAGCGAAGGGGAATCCAGGTGTCCCAGGTATTTATACCGGGGAGCAAATTGAATCTTGGAAGTCAGTAACAGATGCAGTACATAAAGAAGGTGGAACAATTATTGCGCAAATATGGCATGTAGGACGTATGAGCCATCATGAACTAACAGGTGGATTCTTACCACAAGCACCTTCAGCTATTGCGGCACAAGGAAATGTCCCGCGTTTTCGGAAGCCTTTTGATACGCCAGAAGCGATGACGATAGAGGAAATTCAAGAGACTATCGAACAGTATGCACAAGCTGCTAGGAATGCGATAGAAGCAGGCTTCGATGGGGTAGAAATTCATGGGGCACATGGATATTTAATTGATCAATTTGCTTATGAGTTTGCGAATCATCGAAATGATCAATACGGCGGAGACTTAAAACAAAGGTTAACGTTTATGAAAGAAGTATTACAAGCTGTTATAAGTGCGATTGGTACAGATAAAACGCTTATTCGTTTTTCGGCATTTAAAGGTGATAACCCTGGTTATATGTGGAAAGATCCTGAAGCAGCAATAAAAACTTTCATAGAGATGTTCTGTGAAGTAGGATTAACGATGATTCATCCTTCTACAATGAATTATACGCAAGTTATAGCTGACGGAAAAAACTTACATCAATTAGTTCGTAAATATTGGGAGGGTATAATTGTAGGAGTTGGGAATTTAAATCCAAAAGAGGCAGAAGAAGCACTACAAGAAGGTACAATTGATGTAGCAGCATTTGGTAGACCATTGATTTCTAATCCGGATTTTGTTCATCGTGTTAAACGAGGGGAAAGCTTAGGGGAATACGATGCAAAGCAGCATCTTGCTACATTAATCTGAATAATAATAAAAGAAGAGCACATAAGGTGTTCTTCTTTTATTATGTAAGCAATAAATATAAGAGAATAACATGATAGGGAGAAGAGAAAATGAATGAAACGCTACTTGTTATTATTCGGCACCGGGGAGATGGGTAATCGAATATCTACAGTTGTTCCTTTATTCAATTTACTTGAGATTTGAAGTTTACCGTGATGCTCATCGATAATTTTATAACACATCATTAAACCCAGTCCGGTGCCTTTTTCTTTTAGACTATAGAAAGGCTCACCTAAACGAGAAATACGATCCTGCGGAATACCACAGCCCTCATCTAAAATACGTATTAAAATGAAATTATCTTTTAATGATTTCGTTTTAATAAAGATATTTCCACCATCTGGCATAGCTTCAATGGCGTTTTTTAAAATATTAATAAAGACTTGTTTTAACTGATTAGCATCACATTGGATTTCGGGCAGAGCAGAAGAATGATCCATAATAATATGTACATTATGCATAACCGCAGTAGGTAAAATGAAGGTTACAACTTCTTCGATTACTGTTTGGATTTGACAAGAATGGATAGATAAAACTTGTGGTTTAGACATCGCCATAAATTGACTTGTAATGGATTCAATTTGTGAAATTTCACTTAGCATAACATCTATATACCACTTGTTTTTTTCACTAATATCAGGCCGTAATAATGTTAAGAATCCCTTTAAAGCTGTTAATGGGTTACGTATTTCATGAGCTATTCCTGCCGTTAGCTGTCCGACTACCGCTAATTTTTCAGATTTTCGTAGTAATTTCTCTGTTTCTTTTAATTCAGTAACATCCCTGCCCATAACAATGAGTCCTTTTCGGGATCCGTCAGGGTGAAAGAGTGGAACTTTTGAAAGGTCCAAAATCATATTGGATGTACCCTTATGAAAAACCAATTCTTCACCATGAATAATTTGTTTTTTTTGCCATGCAAGTTCATCAATTTCTTCGCAATGTAAAAATGCTTCGCGGTACGCTTCGTTATATTGAACGAGTTCACTATCTTTTTTTCCATGATAAGGAACGTTGTGAAAATCAAAGCAAGAAAGTGCGTAATCGTTTGCTTCAAGCCAGCGTCCTTCATGATCTTTAAAGATGACAAAGGCTGGCATTGAATCCATTAATGTGCGCAATCGTTTTTCGCTCTCTTTTAACATTTTTTCAATTCGTTCAGATTTTTCGAGAGGTTTCATAATTGCATATACACCCGAGAGGTGATTTTGAATAAAAATAGGGACTAATTTTGTAACTACATCTATTTGATATCCATCTTTATGGCGGATAGAAAGTATGTATTCTTCTTGATTATCAGCTGTAGTATTCTTTATATGTTGTAGTACTTGATCAGAAATATGTGCTTCTATAATAGACGTAATTGTTTTTCTTCCTAATTCCTCTGAAGTATATCCTAATATTTTTTCCGCAGAGGGATTAATATGTAATATGATTCCTTGTAAGTTCAGTGAAATAATACTATCAGGATTATGCTCAAAAAGAGATGCATACATTTCTGTTAAAGTACAATTTTGTATATGACTTTGTAAACGGCGAGGCACAGCCGAATGACGATTTTTTTGAATAGATGAAAACTTTTTCCGACTCATAACTTTTCCTCCATGCAACTAGCATCTAAAACAGATTCAATAACCTATTATAAATATAATATATGAAAAATGTTATATATTTCTATAAAAAATAAAGTTACAGAATTGAATGTTTTTTCGCTCTTTTTAATCGGTGCTTGTTAAAATACCCTCTTCATTATAAAACAAACAATATGTATATAGCTGATTAGTAAATCTTATCGTGTTTTATAAAATATAAATAAGTTATTTTTTAAGCAGTATACTATAAAATAAAAATATAAAGGGGGGGAGATATATGGTAAGTTACATTCAAGGAATCGATCATGTACAAGTAGCAGCACCTGTAGGATGTGAAGAAGAGGCAAGAGAATTTTATGGACATAAAATAGGTTTAGAAGAAATTCCAAAACCTGAAGAATTAAGAAAACGTGGCGGTTGTTGGTTTCGTTGTGGAAATCAAGAAATTCATATAGGAGTTGAACAAACCTTTTCTCCTGCTAAAAAAGCACATCCAGCTTTTTATGTTCATAGAATTGAAGAATTTAAACAAAAATTAATCGAGCAAGGGGTTCAAGTTATAGATGATCATGCTCGACCAGATGTAATTAGATTTTATGTTTCAGATCCATTTGGAAATAGAGTAGAATTTATGGAGAATAAATAAAAAAACTAGGTGGAATTCTACCTAGTTTTTTAACCTTTTCTAAATAAACCTAATACTTCAACCGTCTCTGTAATATTTACGAATGCTTGCGGATCAATTTCAGAAATGGCTAGTTTCATATCAGCAAGCTCTTCACGCGAAACAACCGTCATAAGTACACGTTTTTTTTCACTTGAATAAGCTCCTTCACCATCAAGAAGTGTAATTCCACGTACCACAGTTGAAAGAAGTCTCTTTTTCATTTCTTCAGCTTGGTTTGTTACGATCATAAGTGTAACTTTACGATGTTTTGTATGGACAGCATCGATTACTTTACCTGTTACATAGATTGAAAGTAAACTCGTTAATGCTACATCCCAGTCAAAGAAAAATCCAGCAATTACAATAACAACTGTATTCAAAATAATGAGAAAACCACCGAGTTTAATATCCCTTTTGCGAGATAATAGCATGCCGATAATATCGAATCCACCGGTGGAACCATGACAATTAAAGACAAGACCAACTCCTGCACCGGCAATTACGCCTCCAAATACGGAAGAAAGAAGTGGGTCTTTTGCGACGATTTGTACTGGAATCCAGTATAATGCTACAGATAATACTATAACAGAGACAACGGTATTAAAAATCACTTTTTTTCCAAGGCCTATGTATCCTAAAATAAGAATTGGTAAGTTTAATACAAAGTTAATAATTCCTGTATTTACAGGGGTTACAATTCCTAAGATAATAGCAATTCCACCAATTCCACTACTTAATATTTTGTGGGGGATGAGGAAAAGATTAAAGGCAACTGCAATAATGATAGAACCAATGATAACTCCAAGAAATCTGACCATCTTTTTCCCGTCCTTCACTAAAAAAATCATATTATTTCAAGATTATATATGAAATTGAAAGCCTTTTGGGAAAACAGTTTATTTAGGGAAATTAGATTAATCAAAAAAGTTTGAATGGTTAGTATTGTTGGATAGGAGAGTGTAAATAAATGGAAATAAAAAGATACCAACAGAAAAGTCCTTTGAAACAGGAGTGTGAGGATACACTTTTTTGTAATGAAGATATGCTAGTTTATGGTGTGTGTGATGGAGCAACACCGCTTGTACCATTTCAAGATGAAACGGGGCATAACGGAGCATATCTTGCCTCACATTTATTTGCAAGTCATTTTACATCGCTAAAAGAAGTGACTAGTTTACAAGAGGAAATTGTAAATGCAAACGAAGCGTTACAAGAAAAAATGATAGATTATAGGATTGATACGACGAAGAAACATCATTTATGGTGTACATGTATTGCTGTAGTTCGTATAAAAGATGAAATTATTCAATATGCTCAACTTGGTGACTGTATGATTGTTGCTACATTTCATGATGGAACCATAAAGGTGTTAACAAAGGATACAGTAAAAGGGATTAGTGCACGAGCGAAAAGAAAGCGTGAAGAAGATAGGAACAAAGGACGTTCTGTACCGGAAGAACATATATTTAATGACGTGAGACAGCAATTAAAATATAATCGTTATCTTGCTAATATGCCAAATGGATATGCAGTAGCAAATGGAATGCCAGAAGCAATTGAATGGATTCAACAAGGAATATTGTCACGAGGAGAAGTAAAAGATATATTTATTTGTTCTGATGGACTATTTCATGCTGATTGGTCACTGGAACAAACAGTACAATATATCAAAAACTATGGTATACCGGCATATGTTTCAATAATTGAAGAGCTAGAACAAGAGAAACGAATTCGTCCGGATGATAAAACTGCTATTATGATTCATTTGTAAAGGGAAGGGATATAGATGAAAATTCAAAGACCGAAATTCTCTTTTCGAGATAAGCTTAATCCATTGCAATGTGTAACAAAAATCATTATCCATCATACAGCTGAAGATGGATGGGATGTGTATAAAACACATGAATTCCATCAAAAGGTAAGAGGGTGGAGCGGTATTGGATATAATTATTTTATTGAAGAAGAGGGGACTGTGTTTGAAGGTAGGGGATTATATGTTGGAGCCCATGCAAAAGGATATAATAGTGAAACGATAGGGATTTGTATGACAGGTAATTTTGATAAATATGATCCAACAATAGCACAAATAGATTCTTTACATTCGTTATGTAGAGACTTAATGGAACGATTCTCTATATGTGAAGCACACATACTTGGTCATCGTGAATTAGAAGGTGTTACAAAAACTTGTCCAGGAATACGCTTTTCTATGGTAGAGTTAAGGAAAACCTTATCTCAAAAATAGAGGAGAAGATAATTCATGATGAATGTAAAAATACCAAATGAAAAGAAAGAGGAGCTTGTAGAGCAAATTCAGCAGTTTTTTGAAGAAGAGGACTTAGATACAATTGGACGTTTCCAAGCAGAGCGTTTAATAGAAGAGATGATAAAATTACTTGGACCGTATGTATATAATCAAGCGATTGGAGATGCGAGAAAATTAGTTACAGATAAATTGTCGAACATAGAAGAGGATTTATATGTATTAGAAAAACAGAATGGTAAATAAAAAGAGCTTATAAAAGGCTTTTTTTATTTATGTTCATCTACTTTTTCTGTTACGGTACCGATAGTATGCTTCACAATTTGTATGGAATGTACAAGAGAAGAAATATTGAAAGGTAAATATTTTTTCATTTATCATTCCCCAACAGAAAACTCCCACCTCAAGGAATGGGTAGGACATGGTCTAATGAGTAGGTGGGAGATGAATGGTGGTTAGGTAAAGGCCTAACATTCCTTCTTGCGGAAGAGTCAGTATGAGGTATCGGGATCCGTTCGTTCCTATAGAAGGGAGATGATGCAGGAAGAAGCATTTTTACATATAAGGAATTGTTCCATCATAAAAGTCTTTCCATATGTATACATTTTTGAAGGGTGGTAGAGGAATTTCGACAAAAAAGAAGAAATGATACGAGAGAAGTATTTTTGAATATATTCCGATATCGTTCTCATACATATCGTAAAAAAAGCATGTAGAAAAACTAAAATAGAAAGTGAGGTGGAAAGTGGTGCTCGTCCATAAAGCGTATAAGTTCCGGATCTACCACATGCCCATCAACCTAACAAGAATAAACTACCCCAAAACGAAAAAAACGGGCTGAATTCTCATAAATAACTATAAATAATAATTTTTTTTGTTTTAGGGGCAATTTAAAATACTAGCTTGATGACAATGGGGTATTAAAATCTCTTAAGTTGATGGGCATGGGCTGTACCCCTATGTAATAGAAATTACCTAAATTTACATTTAAATTAAAATCTTGCTATATCCTCTTACATATTTTTTAGCAAAGATGACATACTATGTATATGATGCTATTACATTAATAGCTTAAATAATTGTTCATTCAATCGGCAGATAATCCATTTGTTTATCTGTCAAACTCTCTCATACGCTTTTTATTTTCAAAAAAATTTAGTGTTTGGAGGTATAAAAATGAATTTTCAACATTCTAAAAAAGAAAAGAGTAAAAACTCAAAAAGCTTAAGATCTGAAACTACAAAAACTGGACTTCAACCAGTTGAACAAGCCATGAATGGTTTGTACGGAATGCCTGAAACTGATATAGAAAACAAAGAACACCAAAAAACGGAGATTTAAAAAAATAATTAGTATTTAGATACTACTTTTATTTTATATATATATTTTATTTCTAATAAAAAACCAAGGGAAATTAATTTTCCTTGGTTTTTTAATTTTATAATATTATCAAGCACCTACTTTTGTTCTTTCTTTTTCTCTCCAAAGTTTACCTGGCCAAAATGCTAATCGTCCTAGAACCACTGTAATGGCAGGGACAAGAAGTGGTCTTACAATAAATGTATCTAATAGTACTCCAATTGCTGTAACAATACCAAATTGAACAAGTACTTGGATTGGTAGTGAAGCTAAAACAGCAAACGTTCCTGCTAAGATTAAACCAGCAGACGTAATAACACTACCTGTTTGAACCACCCCGTTTTTGACTGCTTCAAGGTGTGGCTGGCTACTTTTGTTTTTCCATATTTCAGAAACCATAAATATGTTATAGTCCTCTCCTAATGCTACCAAGAACACAAATGCATATAGAGGAATCGCCCCTTGTATTGCAGGCGCATCCATACCATAGTGAAGTAGTAACCATCCTGCCCCTAATGCAGAGAAGAATGATAATATCACTGTTACAATTAAGTAGATCATCGCCACAACAGAACGTAAATATACAAGTAATAATAATGCGATAATACCAATCATAACAGGAATAATCACATTTTGATCACGTTCAGTTGTCTGTTTCGTATCGTATAATGTAGCCGTTTCTCCTCCAATCCATATGTGATTATTAGCATCACTTATTTCAGCACTTTTCATTACCTGTTCTAAACTTTTTCTTAACTCAGGGATTTTATTCATCCCCTCAATAGAATACGGATTATCTTTTATTGAAACTTCAAACAATTGTAATTGATTATTCAGTTTTCCTTTTACTGGTTCTGTTACTTGATCTACAAAAGAAATTTTTGTTAATTCTTCTTTGACAGATACATCTTTTCCTTTTGTATCAACAACAATTTGTACAGGTGCTAACTCACCAGGTGAAAAATGATTAGAGATTAAATCAAATCCTTCACGTGAAGGCATATTTTTTGGAAATGATTCTAATAAATCATACGTAAATTGGACACGTGGAACAAATGAAGCCAACCCACCTAATAAGAATAGTGTTAACAGGATAATTGTCCATGGTTTACGAATAACAAGATCTCCAAGTTTTTTACTTAAGAACCCATTCAACTCCTTTAACTTAATTGTTTTCTTTTTTTTCTTAGCATATTCTTCATTTATTTCTATTGTTTTTGGAATGAATGGGAAAAATGCTACTCTCCCCAAAATAGCTAGTAATGCGGGTAAAAGCGTCAATGAGGCAACCCCCATTAGGAATACAGCAACACTAAATGGTACTGCAAATCTATGGAAAGAACCAATATGAGCAAGTAAAAGAGTACCTAATCCAACTACTACTGTAAGAGCACTCATGATAATTGCCCCACCCGATTCTTTGATAGCAAGTTGCAGAGCTTTAAATTTATTTTGTTCTACTAATAAAAACTCTCTATATCTTGAAATAAGAAATAAACAATAATCGGTACCAGCTCCAAACAAAAGTACAGTCATAATTGAAATTCCTTGTGCATCAGCAATAATCAATCCTTTATCTGCTAAAAATCCTAAAGTTGGACTAATTACCCCGTAAGCAAACCCAACTACAATTAAAGGTAAGATTGCTAAAAGTGGTGAGCGATACAGAAGAATAAGTAAAACTAAAACAAGTAGTACTGTTGCAATAAGTAATTTTACATCAGCCTGACTGAATAAGCTTACTGCATCAGTCTGAATACCAACTGGTCCTGATAGACGAACATGCAGACCAGAATCAGAAATTTTTCTTTTAAAAGGATCATCTGCCAAAGTATCCTTTATAATACGCTGCAATTCATTCATATTCTCTTGAAGAATATCTGTCCCTGCTGTTGTGTTAAAAAATACAGGAGTTACTAGAGACGTACCATCTTCTGAAACACTCTTTGCTAATGTTTGCTGTGGTATTGTATCAAATGGCGGTAACATTGATTGACCTTTTAATGGTGTTTTCTTTAGCTGTTTGTAAGTATCTTGAATTGTCTTAAAGTCATTCGCTTCTAAACCCTTGTCTCTATGCCAAACGATAAGCGCGGGGTTTCCAGCATCATTAGGAAACTCCTGTTTAATTAAACGATTAGCTTGTTGTGACATAGTGTTTTCAGGAAGGTTTGGAGCCGTCTCATCTTCAACTTTATTAACTGCTGGCCATGTAAATGATAAAACCAGGGTTAATAAGACCCATACTAAAAGAGTAATCCACCTTGCTTTTGGTCCCCCAACCAATTGTCCCCAAGTATATAGAGGATGCTTTTTCATAAATATCCACCTTTCTAACTAAACTTTTGCAGTAATTATATATACTAGTCAGTTAATTAATCAAGAACTATTATATGAATATGCTATAATGTTTTTAACTCTGAAAAGTCAGGAGCGAATAGAATTGGAACACAAACAGCGTCCCTTGGGAAGACCACGTCAAAATAAAAATACTATATCTACAAAAGATAAAATTGTAAACATTGCTACAAAATTATTTTTAAATAAAGGATATCAAATTGTTTCTATGGATGATGTTGCTAAAGAATGTGATGTAACAAAGGCAACTGTTTACTATTATTATGCTACTAAGGCTGATCTTTTTACTGATACAATGGTTCAAATGATGGTTCGAATTAGAGAAAACATGTATAGGATTCTTTCATCAAATAAGCCTCTTAAAGAGCGCTTACTTGATGTTGCAAAAATTCATTTAACCGCTACAATGGACATTGATATAAAAAGCTTTATGAGGGATGCAAAGATTTCCTTGTCTGATAAGCACTTAAAACAAATGCAAGATGCAGAAGATAAAATGTATGAAGTATTGGCACAAACTATAGATAAAGCGATACAAGAAGGGGAAATCCCTAAAAGGCACACGCTTTTAAGTGCTCACGCCTTTGTCGCTTTGCTATACGTTGGAGACTACAAAGATGTTGATCAAAATCCCCTTATCCCTGATATAGAAGATTTAGCACAACAAATTGTTGATTTTTATTGGAACGGACTAAGTAAGTCATTATGATTGCTTCTTAATTATTTTTTCTACAATACTCTCTTTTTAATTGATCACAATTCATTTCGATAAACTTTTAATTAATTCCTCCATTAGGTTTAATCAATTCGGATTAGGTTCATACTAACTTTTGTTTAAATATATGAGAAATGGAGCTGGATTAAATATGGAATTTGAAGGTAGAAACTCTACAGAATCTGCACTTCATCATTATAAGTATGGTTTGGGTTTATTTACTGAGAAAATGCCTAAGCTAGCTGAACAATTTAATTCTTTTACAGAGGAATGCTTTAAAGAAGGCACCTTATCCAAAAAGCAAAAACAGCTAATTGCTTTAGGTATTAGCCTTTATTCTCAGGATGAATATTGTATCATTTATCACATTAAAGGGTGTCTAGATCAAGGAGCTTCAGAACAGGAGATCTTTGAGGCAGTGGGAGTGACAGCTGCATTTGGTGGTGGTGCTACTATAAGTCAGGCAGTTACTCTTGTACAAGAATGTATGCAAGAGTTAAAGCAGTAATAAGAATATCATCATGGATTGGGGAATAAATTTCTCGAGTTTATGTGTTACTCTTCTTACACAATAAATAAAAACAAAAAACTTGAGCGTGTGCTAATTCTACTCAAGTTTTTTGTTTTCTCTGTTAGGAATATTAGGTGCGATCTTTTGTCGTTTGGATTATGTGTTGTGAAAATAAATTCTTTTTGCAATAACCGTTGTATAATTCCTGTCACTGTTGGTCTGGCCGAAATATTTACATTCTAAATTCTTAATTTTAAATTTAATATTTGAAAATGTTGTTTCTCCTTATTCATTATAATACCTATAAATGTGTATTATATCATTAAGTACATTAATTCCTGAATCTCTAATTTTTTTATGCACGTATACATTCTATGTGAAATATTCTAATTTTGCATTGGGAAAGAACTTCTCCATATAAGAATATAGATAATTTTTTATATCTTCTTCTTCTTCTTTTTGATAAATATATTTTCCAATTCCGTATTTTCCCCATTTATATCTTCTTTTTTCTTCATCTAATTCCAATTTTGTCATTGGGTAATTTTTTTCAATCACTCTCTTAGCGGGCTTTGTAAAACGATGTTGAATAAATTCAAACGTGATATCATCACGTGCATCAGGGGGTAATTCAGCATTAAGACGCTCAAACATCTGATAGTATCCATCTTTCCAGCCTTCATGAAGATAAATAGGAGCAACAATAAATCCGAGGGGATATCCTGATCTTGCTACCTTTCCAGCTGCCTCAATCCTTTTAGCTAGTGGCGAAGTTCCTGGCTCAAAATTTTTAATAACATAATCAGCGTTTACACTAAACCGAAATCTTGTTTTTCCATTATGCTTTGCATCAAGTAAATGATCTACATGATGAAATTTTGTAACAAACCTCAATTTTCCATACTCGGATTCTCCAAAATGCTCAATTGCGCGTTTGAGGGTATGAGTCAAATGATCAATTCCCACAATATCGGATGTACAGGAGGCTTCAAACCTTGTCAGTTCAGGTGCACGTGCCTCTATATATTTGTCAGCAGCTTCTAGAATTTCGTCTACATTTACATAGGTACGGATATATGGCTTACTTCCCATTGTTGTTTGTAAATAGCAATAATGACAATGGCCCATACAGCCTGTTGCAAACGGAATAGCATACTCTGCTGAAGGCTTTGAGGTATCAAATTTTAGTGTTTTTCTAACGCCCACGACAAGAGTAGATTTTGCTACCCGATACTTTTGAAAATCGTTTTCTCCTGGGAGATCTCTCACTTGATTATGAGAAGTAGTATGCCGAATCTCTACATCCATCTTTGCAAATTTTTCATGAAGCTCTCTCCCTAATGGATAATCCAGTGCTTTGGGTTCAAAGTATACAAGTTTAGGCATAAATGGATTATTCATTCTAGCCTCCCCACTGAAGCATCCCCATAATAGTAGTTGTAAGCTTGGTTTGCCTCTTCTTCTGTAGAATAAACAGCCATTTCAAGTGAAAGTGGATAATAAGTTTCATAAAGAAACAATGCTAATTCATTAGGAGTATTAGGGTTATTTACAGCAGCTGCGGCTTGTATATTTGCTACATCCTGAGTGTGGGGATTGCGATAAAAAACATAGACAATATCTCCAGCATGATAAGTTTTGCTTTCGTTAGATAATTCCATTCCATCACCTTTTCTTTTTATAAAATTTACTACATAAAGTTATTCATTAATAAAATTTTCCCTTTAGGATTTAGAATTATGTCATCTTTATTATGGAAAATTAGGTTCTGGTGCAAAGATAAAACAAAAGAGAATATAGCGCTTATATTTCTAGCGGAATTGTATTTTATGCTGTTAGGGGTCACCATACATGCCCATCAATTTAAGAATTCAGAATTAACCTAAAACGAAAAAATGAGCTTTTTGTTACAAGTTAACACAAAATTTCGTTCTGGGGGTACTATAAAATTTTAGCTTACTAGCGATGGGGCATCGCCAGCATTTCGGAAAAAAACATGCTAAGCAAAAAAAATAAGCCATCCATATGGATAGCTCATTTACATAATTTCCGAAAGCGGAAATTAAAAGTTTTTAGTTTCTTGCTCACTTAAAGCACCCGTTACTTTAAGTGTATTTCTTTACAATCTTATTTTTAAAATTAGAAAAAGATTTTACTCTTTTTTAAAAATAAAGCCAGTAGTTAATCAACGAGGGTTCAATCTCAATATTTTCTTGATTTAATGATAATAGAAGATGGTCTCCGTTTTTCATTTATTAATTCTGGCATTTTTTCTAATCCTGTTGGAGTTGACTCTGGCTCAATAATTTTCTCAATTACAAGACCGTTGTCTATAAGAGTATTAATTAATGTTGAAATTGTTCTGTGATATTTAACAACACCATCTATCCACCAATGTTCCTCCCTTTTTCCTTCTTCTTGGTAATTATCTAATGCCCAATGCAATCTGTTTCCATTATTATCCTTAAACCAATTATTCATTTCCTTTCGAGCTGTTACTATTGGATGTTCTGTTGAAAAGATAAACTCACCATCATTTTTTAGCAGACCTCTTATTTTCTTAATTAGATGTGAGTAATCTTCAATGTAATGTATAACTAAAGAACTTGTTATTAAGTCGAATTTTTGATTTGGCAAATTAAGTTCTTCTATTGGTACACACATATAATCTATTTTTTCGTTTTTGTTATACATTTCAGCTTGTTCAATCATATTTCTTGAGATGTCCACTCCTATAACTTTCGAGGCACCATTTTCTACACAGTACATAGAAAAATGACCAGTTCCACATCCCAAATCTAATACAAACTTATCTGTAAGATTAGCAATTATAGATTTAATTGCTGGCTGTTCAACAAAATCATTAAAGGTAAATCCAGTTTTACGTAATGACTTATACTTTTTAAAGAAAAACGAATTATCATAAATGTTTTTGTTTCATTTTTTGTTTATAGAACCAATAGCTGAAGGTTTTACGCATGGTGTGGGTACCAATGGATTCTACACCAGCAAAATCTCCAGCTTTTTGCAATTGTCGGTACGCTTGGATTTTGCTATAAGGATGCTGACGTATTTTCGTCAACTAAAAATTTTATAGAGCCCGCCAGAACGAAAGTTTTATGTTAACTTGCAACAAAGAAGCACATTTTTTCTTTTTGGGATTGATCTGTTTTCTTAAGTTGATGGGCATGGGGTACCGCCACATCGCCATCAAGTTAAAATTTTTTAATGCCCCAAAACGAAAATTTTGTGTCTTTTGTAGCAACGAAGTTCATTTTTATCGTTTTGGGGGCAACCCGTTCTATTAGGTTGATCGGCATTGGGCGTTTCGAATGCTTAAGTTGCCGGGCATGGAGTGGGACTCCTATTAGCAACAATACTTAGGGAAACAGCCCTTTTAAAATATGTTTTTTCTCCATTAATTTAAAGATTATAATAATCCTTTAGGATTTCTTATTGTTGTAAAGAGCGAACGTGACTTCTGCTTCACAAACAACTTCTCCATCTACCGTGGCAACAGCATTTGCTTTTGCAATCAAACCACGAATCCTTGTCATTTCTACTTCTAAACGCAATTGATCTCCAGGATGAACTTGTTTCTTGAAACGACAACGATCAATGCCAGCAAATAATCCAATTTTCCCTCGATTTTCATCTTTCATTAACATAATAACTGCACTTACTTGTGCCAGCGCTTCTACAATTAGAACACCTGGAATTACTGGATATTCTGGAAAGTGACCATTAAAGCACTCTTCATTAGCAGTAACATTTTTAATTCCAACTGCGCGTTTTCCCTCCTCTATTTCAAGAATACGATCAACTAATAAAAACGGATAACGATGTGGAATAATTTCTTTAATTTGTTGAGTATTGAACATGAATCCCTCTCCCTTTTTATATTTTCACAAGCGGATATTTAATTACCAGTATTTTCATTTTAAATTATTGACATGTATTAGTATCTGATACTAATATTAGATTATAATACTAAGTATAATTATAGTAAAGGGGGAGAAACAAATGATGTCAAAAGCAAGAATTACAGCTATTGGTACCTATGTACCTGAAAAGAAATTAACAAATTTTGAGCTTGAGCAAATGGTTGAAACAAATAATGATTGGATTATTCAAAGAACAGGAATTCATGAACGTAGAATAACTCGTTCTGATGAATTTACCAGTGATTTATGTGTATCTGCTGTAAAAGATTTAATGCACAGATATAATAAAAAAGTCGAAGATGTAGATATGATTATTGTGGCAACTAGCACACCAGATTTTCCATTCCCATCTGTTTCCAGTATAATACAGGATCAATTAAATATACCCCAAACAGGCGCTATAGATTTAAGTGCAGCGTGTGCAGGATTTGTTTACGCATTGCATACAGCAAACAGTTTAATTTCTTCTGGACTACACAAAAAGGTATTAGTTATTGGAGCAGACACAATCTCAAAAATTACGGATTATACCGATAGAAGTACATGTATTCTATTTGGTGATGGTGCTGGTGCAGTATTAGTTGAAAGGGATGAACAATCAAACCGTTTCATTGGATTTCATCTAGGGAGTGATGGAAGAGGAGCACAACATGTATATCGTTCTGGACTATCCAAAAAGGTCAATGATATTGAGTTAATCGATACTCAATGCCTTGTACAAAATGGTAGAGAAGTTTTTCGATGGGTTGTAAGAAATATTCCAGATAGTATACGAAAGATTTTAGAAAAAACGCAAACGAGTTTAGATCAAGTTGATTGGTTTATACCCCATAGTGCTAACTTAAGATTGATAGAACCAATTTGCGAAAAATTAGAATACCCATTGGAAAAAACCCTTTATAGCTTAGTCAATTATGGAAATACCTCTGCTGCTACAATTCCTTTAGCTCTTGATCTTGGAATCCGTGAAGGAAAAGTCAAAAATGGAGACCGAGTTCTTATGTACGGTTTTGGAAGTGGTTTAGTTCACGCAGGACAACTTTTAGAAATAAATTTTGACCAACTAATTAATGCTCCAACCCCGTTGTAATAAATTTTTGCATAATGATTAACAAAGAAATGAATTTGATTTTAAGAACTGGTTGCCAATTGACAACTCAGTATTTCTTATCTTCAATTATCGGGCGCGATAGTTGAAGATTACGTTTTTTGGTAAACCAAAAGTTTGAAGGTGCGAACTAGGGATTATTTATATAATGTGAGAAAGGCTGTGAAGTTATTTGAGAGGTTATAAAGCAATGCTATTTGATTTAGATGATACCTTACTTAATAGGGATAAAGCAGTAGATAAAATGTTTTTAATGATTTTAGAAAAGTGTTATGAGGATATTAAATTTTCAGAAAAAGATGAAATGTTACAAAAATTTAAAGAATATGATAAAAGAAGCTATGGCTATAGTGATAAAACAAAAGTTTTGGAATCATTTTTTGATGAATTCCCACCAAAATATAGATTGCCACGCAATTACATTCAAGATTTTTGGAATAATAATTTTCCTAATTGTTTTTCTATAAACCAACATACTATTAATATCTTAAATACTATAAAGATGCAAGTTAAAGTTGCAATTATAACAAACGGCACAACTCAGAGACAAAAAGCAAAAATAATTAACACGAATTTAAATAATTGTTTTGATATAATAATTATTTCTGAAGAAGTGGGACTTAGTAAACCTGACAAACGCATATTTGAATTAGCATTAAATAAGCTTAATGTGTCACCCGAAGCCGCATTATTCGTTGGAGATGACATAGAAAAGGATATTAGTGGTTGTCAAAATGCAAATATAAAGGGTATATGGTTCAATCCTCATATGATCAAGAATGATACCGAAATAAAACCATATGCCGAAATCAATTCTTTTAATAGATTATTAAGTTGTTTTACTCCATAATATTTTTATAATGAGTAAAAACAATAATAATGATTATCGACAAGAAGAAGAAAAGATAGAACTTAATAATATTGAAAAGATGTTTAATGACTAAATCGTTGTTGGACTAACGAGAGCTTTAGTTTAAATAGGGGTCCCACCCCATGCCCATCAAGCTAAGATTTTGAGACACCCCCATAACGAAAATTTTTACTTTTTACAGTTATTCATGAGAATTCGGCTCATTTCTTTCGTTTTGGGGAACGATCAATTTCTTAAGTTGATGGCGATGTTGCCGTAACCCTAAATCTATATAATATAGATTGAATTTTTTAAAAATATAGTTAAAATACAAAGGAATAGTCATTGTTATATATAAATATAATAATATATGATAGTACATGTTTGTAGCACTTCAGGAGGCTGATAGTTGGTAAAAATCAGTGTGCGTAAAATTATGGAACGGGCTATAGGGCCCCAATCTGAAACTATAGAAAAAGATTTGATGAATTATTCCTCCGTTACAAAAAAACAGTATTTTAGAATGCACAAGGCGATTGGCTTTGTACAACTAATGAGGGAGGTACTACGGGGTCTCTCGTTCTTCTATGGATAAGGGATCCCTTTTTATTTTACTGGGAGGTAAACGATATGAATAAACCTATTGTATTAACAGGAATTAAACCGACAGGTCATCCTCACCTTGGAAACTATATTGGAGCGATTAAACCAGCATTAGAAATGGCAAAGAATTCAAATGTACAGGGAATGTATTTTATAGCAGACTACCATGCATTAAATGCTATTCAGAATGCAGAACATTTCAGGAATTTTACATATGAAATTGCAGCTGCGTGGTTGGCTCTTGGGCTAGATTCTGAAAATGTAATTTTTTATCGCCAATCCGACATACCAGAGATTTTGGAGCTGCATTGGATTTTATCTTGCCTAACACCAAAAGGATTAATGAATCGTGCCCATGCCTATAAAGGTAAGATTGATAAAAATCGAGATGAGGGCATAGATATTGATCATGGAATTAACATGGGATTGTATACATACCCCATCCTTATGGCTTCTGATATATTACTGTTTCAATCTAATTTTGTCCCTGTAGGAAAAGATCAAATTCAACATGTAGAAATAGCAAGAGATATAGCCTCATACTTTAATAATACATATGGAGAAACATTCTCTCTTCCAGAATATATAATACAGGAAAATACAGAAATGCTTCCTGGCCTAGATGGTAGGAAGATGAGTAAAAGTTATGGAAATGTGATTCCATTATTTGAAGACCCATCAAAACTGAAAAAACTCATATTTAAAATTAAGACAGATTCTACACTACCAACAGAACCCAAAGATCATACTACTTCATCGTTATTTACATTATACAAAGAGTTTGCCACATCAGAAGAAATAGAAAAAATGAAAGAGCACTATCAAACTGGCATAGGGTGGGGACAGGTTAAACAAGAGGTGTTTGATGTAGTGAATCGGGAGCTGGAACAGCCACGTAAGAAGTATCATATGTACATGGAGAATCCAGATCTTTTGCAAAGTATTTTACACAAAGGGGCAAGTCGCGCTAGAGAAAAAGCTACAATACAATTGCAACAAATAAAAAGTCGCATAGGATGTTGAAAATGGAAAGTTCTCAAAATTAAAATTAATATACAAAGATAATTCCTCTCAAAAGGATTTGAGCCAATACATAAAACCCACAGGGACAATTGCAATGTCCCTGTAGGTTTATAATAATTTTGAAATACTAAATAAGTAATATGGCTGAACTACGAAAATAGTATAGGTAAATAGCAATACTATTTATTAAAGGTTGTTATTATTGTTAACATATTTTAAGTTATGATCATCTTAACTTAATAGCCGTTACTCCAGTAATTACGAAATCTGCACAGATAGCATTATTATGTTTACTCAGGATGCAAAAGAACACTTAAAATTAGTGCTGTTGGTTTGAAATAAAGTTTGATCAAAAATAGATTGCAAATCCTTATTTAATGAAAATCAAAATGGTTTCTTTTCTTTTTGGATATAATTTTCGTTTTATAAAAAAGTTTGATTAAAACTCATTTAGAATTCCTACATTGAAAGAGATAAAATATCACCAATTTTGTATGAACATCGTGATTTTATTTGAAATATAGTGTCTTTTTTATAAATATTCCAACAGTATTTCAATTCTATAATTTGTATGATAATAAAGTTTCTTTTAGATTCATTAGTCCGTTATTGTTTTAATTAGTCTCCTGTTTTAAAGGTCTAAATGCAAATGCCCCTGAAATGATTTGTAAAACCACTGGAAGGAATAAAATAAATAAACCTAAAAACAATGAAATTACACTTAATACAATCATGCAAATACCATAAGTTTTATTATTTATTTTATTAACACAACAAGCTAATACTAATAGGCCTATTTGAATAATTAAGGCGATGCTAGAAGTAATGATAATATATAACCCATTCCTAAACCTACGGGGAATGGGTTTGCTTGTGTCTAAACGTACAAATTTCTTTTTTTAATATAGTGAGGCCCAATATGTAATATTGCATATTAATTATGTATATTTTTTATGTTATATTATCTTATTACCATATGTTTAGTGGTATTTAATTTCGAAAGGGGAAATATTATGTTACCAAATACCGTTC